>DATMXZ010000143.1:0-4485 GCA_035561235.1 Ignavibacteria bacterium | reverse complement strand
AATTCAATCTCTACTCAATTACGCAATAAATAAATTCCCAATGTGAAAAATTTACGGTTCCAATTATTCGATATTTAAGTAACGTATGTTTCCGAAGAAAACAAACGGTTTCCCTCTGCCTCCTAAAAACTTCCAGAAACGGCATTTTGGTCTGGTATAATTATTGCTTTATTAACCTTGTTTTCCGGCTACCCTTACAGTATATTCTACGCCCCTAATCAGGGGCGTTTTCATTTCTTAATGAATTATTTTTATACTCCAAAACAACTAAATTGAATAAAATTATTATATGAGAATAACATTATTAGCATCGGTTTTATTTTTGCTTTCGATAATATCAGGATTCACTCAGGATTTTAAAAATTCGGATTTGATAAAAGTATGGGGCATTGATGAATTTATTGAGAACGGGAAAAAGTTCGCTGACGAGGAAATGCTTGAAATTGTAGTCGACTTCCGCGCTGACGGCAGTTACAGTTACTGGGAGGAAAATGAAATAATGGATGGAATCTGGGAATTGAGCGAAGATGGCGGAACGATATACTTTGACAAAGGCACGCAGGACGAAATGGTATGGAGCATAACGAGTTTCAGCGCGGACAGGCTCGAAGTGAAATGCAATTACGGCGGAAGCAAATACAGGTACGTGTTCAAGCCGAAAGTGAAAAAAGAATCACAGGAAAACCAATAAAATTGCCGATAAAATCAAATTTTATATCTATTCTTTTTTGAATAAATTGGTTAATTTATTAATTCAATCAGCATTCTTTAAAATCAAAACAGAGGAATAGAAACAATGCCGAATCACACCCCTTTCATGAAACCTTACGAAGAGGAAGTCAAATCATTTTCATGGGAAATCTCAAAAAAAGAACTTGGTTACAAAGACGGCGATATCATTAATATCGGCGAGTACTGCTCCGACCGCATCTGCAGGATGGGCAAATCCGAAAAACTGGCGCTTATATGGGAAGGATTTACGGGCGAGGAAAAGCGTTACACTTTCAACGACCTTCGTCAACTGACGAATTCAATCGCGAAATTTCTAAGGGACGATCTCGGCATAAAACCGGGAGATAGAGTTTGCCTGTTCATGGACAAGGTTCCCGAACTTTACATCGGATTTTTAGGCGTGCTGAAAATGGGCGCCATCGTTCAGCCGCTCTTTTCCGCTTTCGGTCCCGAATCGCTTCTGACAAGACTTCAGGACGCAACAACGACGGCTATCTTCACGCAGAAGAAACACCTGCCGAAAGTGAGGAACATCTTAAAAGACCTTCCGGCGCTGAAACACATTATTGTAGTCGATGACGACGGAGCAAAACCGCTCAAGGAGCACGAGGTCGCTTTTAATATGAATAAGGTTGAGCGTGTGGATTCATTCGACGTTTATCCTTCGACTGCGGAAACACCGTCCGTGCTTCATTACACTTCCGGAACGACGGGCAAGCCGAAAGGCGCGCAGCACGTTCACTATTCTCTGATTTCACAGTACATCACGGCGAAGTACGTACTCGACATTCGCGATGACGATATTTACTGGTGCACTGCCGACCCGGGATGGGTGACGGGCACTTCTTACGGAATTATCGGAGCGTGGTCGAACGGCGCGACGCAATGCGTGATGGACGCGGGTTTCAAGGCGGAGACGTGGTACAAGTTCATAGAAAAACATAAAATCACGGTTTGGTATTCGGCTCCCACGGCAATACGCGCCCTTATGAAAGAGGGCACGGAAGTCGTGAAGAAATTCGATTTGTCTTCTTTAAGACATCTCGCGAGCGTGGGCGAGCCGCTCAATGCCGAAGCGGTTATCTGGTCGCAGGAAGCGTTCGGAATGATGTTCCACGACACGTTCTGGCAGACCGAAACGGGATGCATAGTCGTCTCGAATTATCCCGGAATGAAAATAAAACCCGGCTCGATGGGAAAACCGTTCCCGGGAATTGAAGCAACCGTCGTTGATTTGAAAACATTCCAGCCGATTGAAAGAAAAGGTATCGTCGGAATGATTGCGCTGAAACCGGGATGGCCTTCGATGATAAGAACTTACTGGAACAACGAAGTCACGTACAAGAGCAAATTCCAGAACGGCTGGTATCTTTGCGGCGACAGGGCGAGCATAGATGAAGAGGGTTATTTCTGGTTTGTCGGACGCGATGATGACGTCATCAATACGGGCGGACATCTTGTGGGACCGTTCGAAATCGAATCGGCATTACTCGAGCATCCTGCCGTAGCTGAATCGGCTGCAATCGGAAAACCCGACCCGATAAATATGGAAGTCGTAAAGGCGTTCATTACACTGAAGCCGGGATACAATCAGGACAAAATGCTTGAACTCGAGATAATGAACTTCGTCCGTAAGAAACTTTCGGCCCTGGCTATGCCGCAGGAAATTGAATTCGTGGATTCGCTTCCGAAAACAAGAAGCGGCAAAATAATGAGACGCGTTTTGAGAGCGAAGGAATGGGGCGAGGAAATCGGCGACATATCGACGCTGGAAAATGATATGTGATTTACAATTAGTAATTAGTAATTAATAATTATTAATTAGAGCAAGTAGTTAGAAGTTAGTAGTTAGAAGTTAGAAGTTAGAAGTTAGGAGTTAGGAGATAGAATTCAGCGGGTTTCTATTTGTCATCCCCGCATAATCTTAGCGAGGATTACATAAAGAATCCTGAATCACGAATAAGATAATTCAAAGAAATAATAAAAAATACAATTTTAAAATTTAATCAAACGGAGTTAAAATGGCAGAATCAGTAAAAGACATCGTCCTCGAATACGTAAAGAACGAATATCTTGAGGAAGGCGATGACAGGGAAATAACATACGATACGCCGATTATTTCGGGCGGAATCGTTGACTCTTTCTCAATGGTTTCATTGAAAGTATTCCTTGAAACAAAGTACAACATCTCAATTCCTGACGCGAAGGCATCGCCCGAAGCGTTCGACAGCGTGAATAACATAGTCGCGCTTTTAAAAGAATTTAACATAGAATAGGGAGAAAAATATGGCTTATTCAGACGAAATAAGAAAAGTGTTCGCGGGTCAGATAGCGGACATTAAGACTCAGGGATTATTCAAGGAAGAGCGCGCAATCTGCGCTCCTCAAAGTTCCGAAATCGAAGTTGAATTCCCTATCGGCTCTTCGAAGAAAAAAGTTATAAACATGTGCGCCAACAACTATCTCGGGCTGTCATCGCATCCAGACGTTGTTGAAGCCGCGCGCAAGGGTCTTGACCACAGAGGTTACGGAATGTCTTCAGTCCGTTTCATCTGCGGAACGCAGGACATTCACAAGCAACTTGAAGAAAAACTTACGGAGTTTCTCGGTACGGAAGACACGATTCTGTTCCCTTCCTGCTTTGACGCCAACGCGGGCGTGTTCGAGGCGGTCCTCACGGAAGAGGACGTTATGATAGCGGACAGGCTCGTTCACGCTTCAATCGTTGACGGTATGCGTCTCGCGAAAGCCCAGCAGGACACGTACAAGCACAGCGACATGAACCACCTCGAGCAGAAACTGCAACTTCATCAGAACAAGAGAATCAGGCTGATAATAACCGACGGCTCGTTTTCGATGGACGGCGACCTCGCAAAACTTGATAAGATTGTCGAACTCGCCGAAAAATACAACGCGATGGTTTTCATAGACGAAAGCCACACTTCTGGATTCATCGGCAGGACGGGACGCGGCACACACGAGCATTGCGGCGTGATGGGAAAAATTGACATCATCACCACTACGCTCGGCAAAGCGCTCGGAGGAGCGTCGGGCGGATGCGTATCGGGAAGGAAAGAAATCGTTGAAATGTGCAGGCAGAAAGGCAGACCGTATCTGTTCTCGAACACCGTCGCTCCGGTGGTTGTCGAAGGCGCGCTGAAGGTTCTCGACCTGATTTCAAAATCAACCGAGAGGCGCGACAAACTCGAGCAGAATACAATCTTCTGGAGAAAGGGACTTACGGAAGGCGGACTCATAATAAAAGAAGGCGAGACTCCGATTGTTCCCGTAATGCTCTTCAACGCGAAACTTTCTCAGGACTTCTCGAAAGACCTTTACGAAGAAGGCATATATGCTGTAGGGTTCTTCTTCCCGGTAGTGCCGAAAGGACAGGCGAGAATACGCACGCAGTTATCGGCGGCGCACGACATGCATCATCTCGAAAAAGCGCTTGCGGCGTTCCTGAAGGTAGGAAAGAAATACAACATACTTCACAAGACGAAACAGGAAATTATTGATATGTACGGAATGTAAAATTACTTCACGGTGTCAAAAGACCGGGCAGGCAACTGCCCGGTTTTTTTATTCCTGCAATTTGCATTTAACCGTGAATTGTGTTTGAGAAATCAAAAATCAAATATTAAAAAGCAAAATACATTTCAAATATCAAAAAGTTCTCAGAATTCTTATGTCTTCCGCTCTGATTGCTAATTGTCAATTGTTAAATGTTAATTGAAGCACGCCGCTTCAAAT
>DATMXZ010000142.1:0-2037 GCA_035561235.1 Ignavibacteria bacterium | reverse complement strand
TCCCTTTTTTAATTTCGCCTGAGGAAGCGTCTTTAACGGTGAAGAAATACAGGCCTGTCGCTACCGCCTGATTATCTTTTGTAATCAAATCCCAGGCGTGTTCTCCTCCCGCGAATTTTTGTGTACCGTCCGAATATGTCTTGAACCATTTAATATCATTTCCGGAATATGTTGCGGCGTCGTGATACATTTTGATTACAAGATCGCCTGACAGCGTCCATATCGATATGTCGCATTTCGACGGAAGATTATAAAAATAGATTTTCCTCAGAACTTCTTTCGATACTCCGGTACCGTCCCATACCGCGCTACCATAATAAGGATTCGGATAAACCCCCACTTCGGCATCTGAATTGTCTTTCGCTGTCGTGCCGACAATAATTCTTTTCACATTTGCGAGTTCGCTGCTTTCCAACGACTCGAGTCCCTGCGATGGGTCTCCTTTATCATAAGAAGTCACAGTGTATATATACTGGAATCCATTAAGTTGATTCGGGAATTCAAACCTATACCAATATTTATTGGTATCCCCCGAAAATGTTTTAGGGGAGGTTTCGCTGTACTTAATGAATTTAAATCCCGTGTTGTTGAAATAACCATTGCAGCAGGAATCAAAATCACCGACAACTTTTAATGCTGTCATCAAGTCAAGGCTTGAAGTAAGATCTGCTCCGGCATTTGTCCTAAAAATCCTGTAACCTTCAAAATCTTTTTTCCCTGAAATCGGATCAATTGAATTCTCTGCGTTATTGGACCACCATAAGGTAACCTTTTGGTCGTCAATTTCCGCTCTTGTTATTGGAATATCAGGAGGCGACGGAAGTTTGTATCCGTTATCGTATGACCTCTGCGCCCAACCCGCGTTTTTATAGAGATTTTGCTTCTGAAATTCGGTATCGAATTTAGCAGGGTCTGTGCCATTCTTCTTAGCGCAGACTACAGTGAATACCGCGTTCAGCGTATCAATCTGGTATCTCAGCGAAAATGATGAACCGTCAGTTTTCTTATAAGGGCCATATGATATAAGAGAAACTCTGTTCGACGGATTCAATCTTAAATAATTTATCCTGTTCGTATCAATAGCAACACCAGGCGCCAGGAATCCCTTTAACTTGTCATACCTTTGAGGATCCGTAGTCGGCATGAAATAAATCGGATCGGTACCTTTGTAATTCCATATAGTAAATCTTGAACGAAGGTTTTCTGCGCTAGCTTTAGGAGAAACACCTAACAACTTAACGCCTACATAATTATCAGTAAATCCCGGATCCCCGTTGTTGTCGTAAGTATATTCCATTCTCATAGAATCCAAAAAACCCGTGCATCCCTTAGAAAAGAACGATGTACCCGGATTACATCCATTTGTAATGTTTAAATTTCTAACCACGCAGTCTTTCCATAGACCTACATATATGCTGTCAATCGGAGATGTATCCCCGTTATATCCGACATTTATTATTTTGTAATTAAGAATGACGAATGAGTTTGCAAAGTTCAGATTATAAGTATACGATTCAAGCAACACCTTTATGCCCATCGGGATATGTTCAATCATACCGGTAATGCTTGTATCTGAGAATTCGCATACGAAATCCTGATGCGATACGGCTGTCGGATCATAAAAAGCGGAAGTAATCAACGAGGATTTCTCCGTGATTATCGAGCCTCTGGCATTTGTGAATTCAAAACCTTCAACCTTATTAGCGTTTGAAACATCCACAGCGCCGGTTGTAACGTGTATTTGACCGTTTTTTAGCCCGCCTACCCAAAGTCCGCCGAGCCAGAGGTTTTCGATCCCGGACCCGGCTGGGTACATGCACGAGGGCTGAGTACCGCAATACCCCTTACCGATTGTTCCGTAATTCGTTACCGTCATTTGAATGTTACCGACGTTTGTATATTTGTTATTGATATCATCCTGAGCGTCGTACGGTCTCGTTTGGAGACTTTCTATACTGAAGAACGTCAGTGAGCAGGTAGAAAATAAAAATAAAAAGGCGATAAATATCCTTTTTATGCTTCTTGTAGGCATAATTA
>DATMXZ010000141.1:0-10738 GCA_035561235.1 Ignavibacteria bacterium | reverse complement strand
TAACGTATAAGACAAAATTATGCAGATAAACAAGATATTATTCGTAATCATCCTCATAACGGTTTATACAGTCAGCGCATACTCTCAGGATGACTGGTGGAAAGACAAGAAATATAAGTCCGAGGAGACAAGAAAAAAGTACGAGTTGTGCAAAAGGACATTCAAGGACATCGCCTCGGGATTCTCATCGGCATCCGTAAGCCTAATATCGCAGCATTTCGGCGGAGAGGTGTTTTTGGACGTTTTAGGAAACGAAAAGGGCAATTACAATTCGAACCAGGCGGAGTTCATAATATCCGACTTCATGGATTACTTTAAGGTTGTTTCTTTCAAATATACAAGTTCTTACCACAAGAATTCTTACGCTTTTGTACTCGGCAAGTATTATTACAATATAGGAAGCGGAAAGAGGGAACTGAAAGCCTCAATATCGCTTAAATTCAGGAATGAATCCTGGTACGTTGACCAGATTAATTTGAATTAAAATAAACCGCTTTGTATTTCACGTACATATTCCCCAGAACTTATAAAATTTTATTTTTAGTGTCCGCAGCGGTTCTGCTGTGGATTCTAATAATAAAATTCGGTTCGATGTACGTAATATCAAGGTCATACGATGATGAGAAAGTTATAATAGAAGAGAAGAACAGAGAGCGGGTTGATTATTGTTCCAGGCGTACGGATAAGGTGAAAGAAGACCTTGACGAACTTTCCAGGACAATATCAGGCAATCTTGACATACGTAAAAATCTCGACAAAGGAGACGTAAGACGTCTTTTTGATGCAGTAAAGGGTTACAATTTAGACGAAATAACCAGCGTAGAGATTTTCGACAAGCGTCTCGAGTCGGTATTATATTCGGGTCATCAGGTTACTCCGGAAATTATACTGATGCAGAAGGCTTTGAACGGTTCCGTATCAACGGTAATTAGGGAAGCGGGATTCTTCGTTTACTTGATTTCCTACTATCCCGTGAATTCACTGGTAAATGATGTGAATATTTCGGGAGTTCTCGTAACTGCCGTAATTATAGATTCGAAGTATTCCGAGACACAGTTCGATTTGCCGGAAAACATGCTTTCGAGCGAGTTGTCCGCGGAAATCGGAGCCGAAGTAAAATTTGTTCCGCGTTTCGGACCTGCCGGTCCGGAACTGCCTGATTCTTCGGGCAAAGGGGAAATCAACATTCTCTCGAAGGGAAATAAAGTTATCGGCGCTGTCGTTTTCCCTAAATATAATATTGAAGAGCATGTTGAGAGCATTAAGGGGATGTCGGGCAAATCAATCGCCCTGCTTTCTCTGATATTCACGCTTGCAGTGTTACCCGTTTTCATACGATTCATAAATCTGTTCAAGCCTGTTACAATAAGAGTCGTGATGTTTTTGATATTATTGATAGCGATAAGGTATCTCTGGATATTCACGGATTGCCCGTCAGGATTCATCAGCAGTGAAATTTTTCAGGCACATTACTTCGCGGTCAAACTCGGCGCGGGAATGTTCAAGTCGCTCGGCGATTTGCTGGTAACGGTGCTGTTCATTGTGGTGTTTTCACTGTATGCGGCGTATGTGTCAATTGACTACATGGTGCGTTACGAGACTCCGGACAGACGTCCGAAGAGCGCCGCTTTGGCATCAACTCTGCTGTTAGTTGTTGCGCTTTTTTTCGGCTTGTTCATACTATACGGCGCTTCACTCCGCAGTCTGATTTTTGATTCCAACGTCAAGTTTCTGGATAAGGTGAATATTATTCCCGACACGCCGCTATTCATTTTACAACTTGCCATACTTTTTATCTCTTTTTCCTTTTTCATATTAGAGGTAATTCTGGTATTCGCGGCCCAGCGCAGGTTTGTAATGATGTTCAGACCCCGCTACCTGAGAAAGTACGCGCTTTTCATACTTTTCGGTATGTTCCTCGCGCTGAATTTCCTGCTCAGCACTACGGAATTTAATCTTGAACTAATAAACCTGCACAGGGTATTCGTAATAATTTTAATATTTATATACGCGTTTTACCTTACAAATTTCATAATAAAGAACAGGTCATTCAATTTCTTCTCTTTGAGAAGCGTCTCGGTAATATTTCTTCTTTGCATGCTCGTGACTCCGCTGATAGTTCTCGAGATTTCGAAATCGCAGGAGACGCGCCATATAGAAGGAATCGGCTCGGAACTCGTTGAAAACCAGAGCGACAAAATCGTATACCTCATATCGGACGAACTCGGGAAATTCAGCGAGAACAGGGACCTTGAACCATTCATAAAGGACGCGAACAAGATTCCGAAACTTTCATTTTACCTCTGGAGCGGGAGCAAGTTCAGTTATGCAAAATACAAGTCTGACCTTATAGTGCTCGACACATCGAAAAAGATATTAAGCGATTTCAACACGAGCAACAATCTGCTGAAGTCCGACAGCATAGTATCATTCGTTAAGAGGAATTATTTCGGCAAGATACCGGATAGTGCGGTCGATGAAAGCGACACGGCAGCATACGAGGAATTCGAGGATGACATTGAACTTGAGAACGAAGGGGGAGCCGGACCCGAACCGATAACATTTGACAACATAACGATATTTGAAAACAGGAAGGACAAGTATTTCGCCGGAATCATTCCGCTTGAAAAAGTAGGATTACGTAATACGGAGTTCGAAGAAGTAATCGGTTACATAGTAATCGCGCTTAATTCGGAGACGATAAATTTTTATTCCGAAAACGAATTCAATACAAGATTCGACGGTGAGAACGAGACGGTGCCCGAGCGTCTTCTTTCGAAGCCCGTCCTGTCGGAAATACTCAACGGAGAAGTTGTTAATTCGACTGACATAGACATCTCGCGCGCGCTTCTCAGGCACATTCCGCTTTTCGAGGAAAGCATTAAGAACTCGGAAAAAAAGGCCGCGTGGCGGTATGACGCGCTGATGAACGAGAGATACAGGACGTATTACGTGAAAAGCCCCGTTACGGAGAATGATTTTAACGGGCTTGGCATTAACGACGAAAAGATTTACGCGATCAGCATACAAAGAGATGATTTCGAACTTCTTACTTTTTATTATCTGAAGTTCCTGCTTTTCTCCCTGACGGTTTTCGTATGCATCACCGCGGTTTATCTTGTTTATTTTCTTTTCAGGCTGAAGCACATATCTTTCAATTTCAGGGAGAAACTTTTTCTGGCATTCATTATCGTTTCGGTGATACCGATAGTTTTTTTGGCGGTGTACACGCGAACGTACATTAACAACAAGAACGATATAAGTTACAGAAACCAATTGCTTTCGGACCTTAACATACTGAACGAAACATTAAAAGACGAAAAGATTCTTTTCAACAAGTACAAGCCTACGGATACTATAAGGCAGGCCGGGAAGGACATACTCAGGAAGAATTTCGGGAGCACGGACAAGAACTACAACATATTCATAAAGAATAATCTTGTAGCATCGACAAACGAAGAATTGTACAAGTCGGATTTCCTCGACACCCGAGTTGAGGACGATGGTTATTTCAACATAACGATTCTTAAAAAGGACGTCTACATACATAATACAAATATACGGGGACAGAACTATCTGGTAGGTTATAAGCCTCTGAAGGACAGAAACGGGAACATAAACGGAATTATTTCGTCTCTTTCGGTTTACAGGCAGCGGGAGATTCAGGAGGAGTTAACTGAAACGCTCACTTTCATTTTCGGTTCTTATTTTGTAGTCATAATGATACTTCTCGTTGTTGTATCATTCGTGACGGCGAAAATATCCAAACCGATATTACTGCTTCAGAAAGCAACTGAAAGGCTCGCTAAAGGTGAAGAGGACTTTGTAATAGACATCGAGCGGAGCGATGAACTCGGCAGTCTGGTGGATTCATTCAACAAGATGACGAAGGACCTCGCGAAATCGAAGGCAAGGCTGAAGAAAGCCGAAAGGGAAGCCGCCTGGCGTGACATCGCAAGAAGGGTCGCGCACGAAATCAAGAATCCGCTGACTCCGATAAAACTTTCGATTCAGCATCTTTATTCTCTTTATCAGGAAAAGGATTTTGAGAATTTCGATTCCGTTCTGAAGAAGACGAAGGAACTTATAATAAATGAAATTGACAAGTTGAACAGGATTGCAACTGCGTTTTCGGACTTCGCGAAACTGCCGAGCAGAAACTACGAACCGCTTAACGTAAACGACATACTTCTCGATGTAGTGTCACTGTATTCTCCCGACAAGAACGTTGAGTTCGTGAAGGAATTGCAGGACAATATTTATCCCGTGCTGGCGGATAAACAGGAAATGAACAGGGTGTTTCAGAACCTCATAAAAAACGCCGTTCAATCATTATCCGATTCAGGGAAAGTATCTGTCATTTCTTACAACTCGGGCAGCAAGGTGATAGTTGAAATCAGGGACAACGGCTGCGGCATGGAGGAGGAAGTTCTTTCCAAATTATTCGAGCCGAATTTCTCCACAAAATCACAGGGAATGGGACTCGGTCTCGCGATAACAAAGAAATCGCTTGAGGACATGAAAGCAGGCATAACAATAGAAAGCATGATGAACGCCGGAACAACAGTAAGAATTGAATTTCTGAAGCATGAGAAGAATTAAATACTTTTTAATATTATCCTTTATAGCCCTTTACACGATGATTTCGGGATGCGCTAACCAGTTGCCGCCTTCGGGCGGTGAGGACGACAAGGAACCTCCGAAAGCGGTCCACATACAGCCCAAAACGGGCACGGTGAATTTCTCAGGCAACAGTATCAAGATAGAATTTGATGAATACGTGGACAGGCGGAGTTTCACGGAATCTTTCTTTGTTACTCCAGCGCCTGAAGGAGAAATTACATACGACTGGAGCGGGAAGGAAGTTGAAATTAATTTTTCGAAAAAACTTAAAAGCAACACGACATATCTTTTTATAGTCGGAAAACTTTTAAAAGACATACGGAATAACCCGCTGTCGGAGCCGATACAGTTCGCGGTATCTACAGGACCGAAAATAGACAAAGGAAGACTCGCTGGAAGGGTTTATTCGAAAAATTACGAAAGGGTTTACGTTTTCTTCTATAATCTCGCGGGAAATTCCGCTCCGAATCCTTCGAAAGACAAACCTGATTACATAATTCCCGTGAATAACGAAGGCGCGTACGCATCCGAAAATCTCGCGCCGGGTAATTACAGGGTGTTTGCCGTATTCGACAACGACCGTAACGGATTATATGACAAAGAGTTCGAATCTATTTCATGCGCCGCCGCAGATTTCAAAGTAGAGGAGGAAATCGAATCCCCGCCGTGCAACTTCATACTGAAGAACATGATAGCGGGAAGGGAATATTATTCGGGCAAGGACTTTTTTAATATTCTGAAAACCGATTCGACGGGATTTATATATTCGAACGTTCTCAACGGACAGAAGAACACAGGTCTCCTTTCGAGGATTTACATTCATTTCAAGAGCAGCCTGTTGAACAGGGATTATGTCTCGGAGAACACCACATTGAAAGATACGCTCGGGAATAAAATCAGGTACGTGAACAACTGGCTCAATGATTCTCTGCTCGAAATAATACCAACGGGTAATTACGATTTCGGAACTTCCTGCGTCCTGTCGTTTGATTTATCGAAGATTAAATCCGGGTTGATTTACAACCTGAGGTTCACCGTGGCGGAAGAAATCAAATGCGTTGAGATATCGGGTTACGCGAAGAACAGGGAAAAGGCGAGCGGAAACATAGTCGTGAATTTATTGACGGACAACAAACCTGAACAAAACTTTACCGCAATACTCACCTCCGATTCCGTCTTTTCGTTCAGGGGCATAATAGAAGGGGATTACTATCTTTTCGCTTATGCCGATTCCGATTCGAACACGGATTACGATTTCGGCGAGGCTAATCCTTTCAGGCCGTCGGAACGGTTCTTTTTCTTCAACAAGAAAATCGGAGTAAAAGGCGGTTGGAAAGCCGAGAACCTGATTATTGAATTCTGATCAGGCCTCTAAGATTGTACGTAAGGCTGTAAAGCATTATTTCCATGTTCACATTCCTGTCGATGTCGCTTATGCACGTTTCAAGATTATTAATTATCTCAAATTCGTCGCTTTTATACCTCGCAGAGAATTTGGATACGCTGTCTATCCTGTCCCTGTTTATAACGATGCCGTCGTTTGAACTTTTCGAAACAATAATGTCCCTGAACCATAAAATCATCAAATAAAGGAACTGCCGTACAAGTTCCTTGTCTTTCGATGAAGTCACGGATGATATAACGTTAGAAATCTTCGGCTGATTGTTCGTAATTACGGCTCTGAGATAATCTATAACACTGTCTCTCAGAGTCAGGAAATTATCGTTCACGATGCTCTTCAGTTTCTGCAGGCTCCCGTTCGAGACATTAACGAGAAGGTTCATTTCTCCCTGAGGAATATTTTCCGCATAGGATTTGAGGAATGCGAGGAGGTCATCATTTCCAATCGAATCGAATTTAATTTTCTGGCACCTTCCGATTACGGTCGGAAGAAGGGAGTTGATTCTCGACGTTGTAAGTATTATAACCGATTCGCCGGGAGGTTCTTCGAGTATTTTAAGAAACGCGTTCTCGCTGTTCTGGTTCATAAGGTCAGCGTTGGAAATCAGGAATACTTTTTTCTTTCCCCTGTCGGGAGTCAGGTAAATTTCTCTTCTAACCTGTCTTATGCTGTCGATTCTTATAGTGTTTGCTTTGGGTATGTTTATCCTATGATAAAAATCTTCGGATTTTCGCCGCAGTTCCGTACTCAGGATTTCCGCGTCCGTATCGGAAAGTCCCGAAGCGGGATTCTCGCCATCATCGGTTTCCTTCCGTGAGGCGGGCAGGGCGGTAATGAATTTAAAGATTGACGAATTCAGAGAGTTGGTTTGCCTGCAGTATTTGCATTCATCGCAAGCGCCGTTTACATCGTCGGGAGAATCACAGTTTATTAGTTTCGCGAATTCAATAGCGGCGGCGTCTTTCCCGACACCTTCAATGCCGTGGAAAATGAAAGAATGAGGAATCCTTCCGCTTGTATGGATGTTTCTTAGAATCGAAATTACTCTTTTTTGTCCTATTATATTTTTCCACATAAATCAGAAAGTATTACCAATGCCGAACTGCAGCGTCAGTTTATTTGAAAATATTGTTGAAGCATTATTCTTAAAAAGCCACTTGCTGGTGCCCGCGGCGGGGTCATAATCGTAAAGCTTAAAGCCGAGGTCGAACCTGACGGGACCCACGATTGTATAATAGCGGAGTCCGACTCCCACGGCGAGGGCGATGTCGCTGATGCGGAATTTTTTAATATCGTCCCAGAGGTTGCCGTAATCAAAAAACGCCACGAAACCGAGATCCTTTATCAATCCTTTTTTGTCGAGGAAAGGACGGGTCCTGTGCTCGAAACTGCCTTCAATTATGAAGTTACCGCCGACGTCTTTTTCAGGAAACGTTCCGAGTTTTCTCGAGCCCCATCCTCTTACGCTCGTGCTTCCTCCCGCGATGAACTTATAATCAAGGGGAAGGAAATTTATCGTAAGCGTTTTACTGTTCTCATCCTGATTGTACTGATAAATGTTTCCAATCATGAACTTCGACGCCAAAGCGGATTTCTGCGCGTTTGAACTGACCGGCACGTAGAATTTATTAATGAACGAGAACTTCAGGTAGTTTATTGTAGATACGGAAAAAATCTCCTTTATAAGGCTGCTCAATAGTCCGCATTCCTCAATGTAATAAGACTGAAAGAATCCGCTCGTAGGAAACTGGTAATTGTCGATGCTGGAATGAACCACGTTAAGTCCAAGCGCCGAATTCAGGAAGTTGGAAACGAAATCAGACCCGAGCAAAACGGCGCCGCCCGTATCGAGTAAATCAGTCTTCAGCGCGAACCTTTCGTTGGTCAGTTTCCAATCGAAAGAAAGATTGTTTATAAAAGTATGTTTCGGGAGTTCGTAATTAATCGTAAACTTGTTCTTCGCGATGCCGACCCTGAATTCGTCAAAAGAATAGAGAACATAACTGAGATTCCAGTTGCCCGTAATTTTATTGTTTCTGAAAATATGCGGCTGTTGAAGTTCGAGTAAATACTCCATCCTGTAAGTATCGACAGAGTTCGCGAGTCCGCGGAGTTTGGAAGTGAACGTTCTGGAATTATGTAGAAAGTATCTGTCCGTGAACGAAAGACCGATACCCGCGAAGAAGGAATTATCGATATCGTACCCGAGAATTTCGGGTTGAAGTTCGTACTTGTTTGTAAGAGAAGTATTTATACTGAGATTAATAATATTCCCGACAGTATCGATTTCGGTTATTACAATTCTCGGGTTCTCGAGAATGTTCATTCTGTTCAGACGGTTTTCGCTGGTTATGATTTTTTCCTTGCTGTATATGTCGTTTTCCGTATACTCCAGTTCGTCAAGAATGTCATCCAGGTCGAGCCTGTACTTGTTGCTTGTAATCCTGATTTTAGTCTTTCCCATCCTATAACTTTTTCCAGTCGTGCAGTTGAAGTTAACGATAACCTTATGGGCAAGTTCGGGATTTTTCGACTGAAAGCGGACGATTTCCGGATTATCAATGTAAGCGAAAGCGTATCCGTTATTCTGCAGATACTTTGTAACACGCGCGGCTTCGGTGCTTATCGCGATTTTATTGTAAACATCATTGACAATAATTTCGGCGGAATTTTCCGTGAATATTTCTTTTCTAATATCAGGAGGAAGATTTTCGAGACCGAAATAGTGTATTTCCCGAATCAGGTACGGCTCATTTTCCGTGATAATGAAACGCGCGTCGATTTCGGAGTCTCCGTTTGCCGCGGTAGATGTATCGACGAAGGAATCGAAGTATCCGTTATCAAAATAGAATTTCTCAATTCTTTTTATGTCGAGAATGAAATCATCGTAACTGAAGTAATCCGAATTTCCTGTTTTTATTATTGCTTCAATTTGTTCCTCGTCAAAACTTTTTGTCTTAGCGAAATCAATCTCGACACCGTCGAGCCTGATTTTTCGTACAGCGGGCTCGTCTTCATCCTGCGCGTGTATCAGGGAAGCGGTAAGAGAGACAAAGAGGATTGATAAAAAAACTGCTTTAAATAATCTCATTCATTATTAAAAAACCCAATATCAAAATATATTGGGTTTTATCATAAAATTAATAGAAGATTAGAAATCTTTATTTTCTTCATCGTAAAAGAAGTCTTCGTCCGTAGGATAATCGAGCCAGATCTCCTCGATGCTTTCGTACGGCTCATCTGAATCTTCGAGCTCCATCAAGTTCTCGACAACTTCTTTCGGTGCGCCTGTCCTGGTTGCGTAATCAATTAACTCAGCTTTATTCGCCGGCCAAGGTGCATCATCGAGATAAGATGCCAACTCTAACGTCCAGACCATTAAGATACCTCCGTTTAAAAATTATAAAATTGTTATTCAAAATCGTGCTCAAAATACTCCGTGCTTCTGCGGAACCTGAGTTCGTTCGCGAACTTGTCCGCTTTGGAGTTGAGTTTAATACGGTCGGCAAGCTGCTTTTCAAAGATTTTCGCAGCGTTGTAACCGTAATGCTTGCAAAGATAATTAAGAGCAATAACTTCCGCAATGACAGTTATATTCTTACCCGGAAAAATCGGCAGGTTGATTTTCTCGATATCGACGCCGAGTATGTTTACGATATTAGTGTCAAGCCCTGTTCTGTCGTAAGTTTTCCTGCTGTCCCAGGTCTCAAGTTCGACAATAACCTCCACTCTTTTCTGATATCTTATAGCCCTAATGCCGAAAATCCTCTTTATGTCGATAATGCCGAGTCCTCTAATTTCCATGAAGTGTTTAGCGAGAGACGTTCCCGAGCCGAGCAGCACGCTTTCAAGTTTCTTTGACACGACGACGATGTCGTCGGCAACGAGTCTGTGTCCGCGCTCAATGAGGTCGAGAGCGATTTCGCTCTTTCCTATTCCCGACTTCCCGCAAAAGAGCAGTCCGACGCCGTAAACGTCCACGAAGGAGGCGTGTATTGCCGCCTGTGCAGAAAACTGGTCATCGAGGAAATCGGTTATTACTGAATAGAACCTGACAGTGTTCAACGACGTCATGAAAACCGGAATATGCCGCTTCTCCGCGAGGCGGAGTATTTCCGCCGATGGTTTGTTTCCGTGAGTGAATATTATGCACGGCATGTCAAAAGAAAAATATCTTTCGAGTGTTTCCTTCCTTTCTTTCTTGGAAAGTTTGTTCAGGTACTTGTTTTCCGTGTTGCCGAAAATCTGTATACGGTTATAAGAAAACAGTTCGACGTATCCCGCCAGCGCCAGCCCCGGTCTGTGAAGGTCTTTCTCGTTTATAATCCTGCCGGGCAATATCTTGCCGTGCGTTACTTTCTTCAACTGGAATCTGTTCCTGCATTCCTCGTAGAAGAACTCAACGGAAATCCTGTCTTTCTTAATTTCTTTGATGTCTTTTAGGCTGTCTATCAATAATTGTTATTTTGTTTTTGAATGGATTTTAGATTTTTGTTTGTCTTTGACTTTGTATAGTCTGGTTTCAATCTTCGCAAGAGCGAAGTCTATTGCTTTTTCAAAATCACCCGCCGATTCCTTGGCGGTCAGAACTTTTTCTTTAAGTTTTATTATGACTTCACAGTACTTTGTGTCGGATGGAGGCTTGTCGTAAGACAATACTACATTTGCATGTATAATGTTTTCGTTATATTTTTCGAGCGCGTTAATCCTTTC
>DATMXZ010000140.1:0-2093 GCA_035561235.1 Ignavibacteria bacterium | reverse complement strand
AAAAGTGTATCTTGACGGATACACTTTTTAAAAAAAACTTTTATCGTGGAAAATTATTTTAAACCCGGATGAATTAACTTCTTTCATAAAGTAAATATAACCATACAAAAAAACATATTCAATGATAATGAAGTTACAATTTCAGTTTATCAAACAGCATATTTACGGGTTTAGCGTTCTGAAGTATGTAAAAATGAACGGACGGCACCTTGTTGTTCAATAATTCTTCTACCTGCCTGCAAGCCCATTCCACGCCAATTTCCATTATGTGCTTATCCTTCGCCTCCATAACCTCGTTGTATAGTTCTTCGGGAATGTCTATGAAAAAGTCCCTCGGAAGGCTCGTGAGGTGTTTTTTCGACGTGAGAATCTTCAAGCCGGGAATTATTGGAATTTCAATTCCCGCTTTTCTGCAACTGTCAAGAAAATCAAAATAGTATTTATTTTTATAAAACATCTGAGTGACCGCGTAATGAGCGCCCGACTTTATCTTCGACTTTAAAACGTCAAGGTCTGCTTTCATGTTTGGCGATTCATAATGCTTTTCGGGATAACCCGCCACACCAATACAGAAATCAGTTGCCGCCGCGTCAAGAAGGTCGGATTCAAGATACTGTCCCCTGTTCATGCTGTTTATTTGCTCGACAAGTTCGACTGCATATTCGTTGGTCGTCTTTCCAGCGGGGGTGGGTTTTTTGTAACCCTTATCGTCGCCCTGCACCGCGAGTACGTTTTCGATACCCAGATAGTTCAATTCTATTAGCGCGTCTTCCGTCTCTTCCTTTGTAAATCCCCTGCAGAGAATATGCGGTACGGTGTCGATGTTGTATTTGTTCTTGATGGCGACGCTAAGACCGATCGTGCCGGGTCTTTTTCTTTTTACTTTCTTTTTTATTCCTCCGTCGGGGGTCTCGTCGTACTGAACTTCCGCCGAATGCGACGTGACATCGATAAACGGCGGATGATGCTTTACGAGTTCTTCAACAAGTTCGAATATTTCATTTATGTTCCCTCCTCTTAACGGCGGAATTATTTCGAAACTTATAAACGGGTCTTTCGCTTTTTCGATATGTTCTGTTACTCTCAAGTTAAATTTATTAATTTAAAAAATCGGGATGCATGTTAGAGCCGCTTTTTGTAAGCAGTTCGCTTTTTCCCGTTTTTATGTTCAGTATCCCGACTTCGTAGTTGCTGCTGTTTTCGGCGTCGTAAAGAATCCTCTCGTTGTCAATCCAGGAAAAATTCGCGACGCTCCCTCCCTGAATGTCGTAACCTTGCTTGTTGTTTCCTTCCGTATCCATAGTGTATAGTTTCACGGATGTGTTCGATATAGAAACAAACGCGATTGTCCTGTCGTCGGGGGAAAATCTCGGTTTATTCGCGCTTTCGATTCCTTTAGAAATTGCTTTTTCCTTGCCGTTATCGAATAAGTAAATCGTTCCCTGAAGATTATTGTTGAAACTTGCCCATACTATCTTATAATTGTCTGAAGATATGTCGGGCATAAGGTCCGCATTGTCTCCCGAACTAATCTGATACAGATTATTTTCCGTCGTGTCTTCGAGATCAATCAGCATTATATCCTTCGTGCTCTGATAGTAGGCGGAGAAGACTATCTTCGAACCGTCGGGCGATAATCTCTGCTGATTGGAATAATTCAAATAAGATATCATGAAAGGTTCGGGCTCGCCCGGAGCCATCGCGTAAATCGTCAGACCGCCTTCATAATCCGAATTAAAAAATATAGTTTCGCCGTCGGAATCATAAGAGGGATGCTCGCCGCTGAAAACGTAGTACGGGTCCGCGGGAGTATCCGTATTCACATCGGCTATATAAAAAATTCTTCCGTCTTCAGTGTTGAATACAATTTTCGAGCCGTCGGGGGACCATTTCGGGAAGTAACAATCTGTCGCCATATCCGTTAACTGTTTCTTGCCCGTGCCGTCTTCATTCATTACGAACACCTGATAATACCCCGATTTATTGTTGTCGGATACGTATGCGATTTTTCCGGATTGAGATAAAACAAAATTGCACCCTGTTAAAACCATCAACAATAAGATGATAATCTTCTTCATTAATCAGATATTAAA
>DATMXZ010000139.1:0-5103 GCA_035561235.1 Ignavibacteria bacterium | reverse complement strand
ATTAAAAACAATATCACCCGCAATCCACGGATATGAGACAAGAAATAAAATAATTACCTTCATTCCGTTAGGATATGTCGATAAACTGACGTTTGACATGGCAAACGCAGGCGCGGGGAAAATCGGGAATTACACCGTATGCTCTTTCAGGATGAAGGGACTGGGCACTTTTATTCCCGGGAAAACATCGAATCCTTTTTCGGGGAAAAAAGGAAAAATGTCGTTCGAGGAAGAAGTCAGGCTTGAAATGGAATGTCAGCCCGAATTAACGGAAAATGTCATCGACACGTTATTGAACGGCCATCCTTATGATGAACCCGTGTACGAAATTTATAAGTTCAAGAGACGGACCAAAACTCCGGCAGGCTACAGCATAGAGACAAGGAAAAAATATTCTCTTAAAGATTTGCTTATCAGGCTTAACAGGAACGTCGAAGTATTCAGCGGATTCACATCGAGAAAACTCAGCAAATTTCTCGTCGTGTTTTCTGATATCAGCGAAAGACACGAGGTAAAAGCAAGAGAGAAGAAACTTGAAGCAATAATATCAATCGATAAATCAAAATATAAAATAAAACTATTATAAAATGGACGAATCAAACGATAACACTTTGGACGACAGCGAAGGTTTGAATGAAGAACCCGAAGGTAACGAACTCGAGGAAGCGAATATTTACGAATACTTCGAAGCAGAAATTGCATCAAACAAACCGAATTTTTCAAAGACACTGCTAAGTTTATACGAACTTACCAAAATTGACCAGGAACTCGCAGAAATAGACGAGGAAAAGGGCGACCTGCCTTTCAGGATAGAGAGCCTTAAAGAAAGAATATCCGTAATCGAAAAGCATCTTGAAGAAGACAAGGCTAAACTGAAAAATTTTGAGGCAGAAGAAAAAACGCTGCTGAAAGAAAACAAGAACCTTGACGATAAGACAACCAAATATGACGAGCAGAAGTACAAGGCAAAGAGCAATAAGGAATACGATGAAATAACGAAGCAGATTGATGCGATGATTGAGTCGATACAAAAGAACGAGGCGCGAATTAAAGAACTTAAAGGTTATCAGGAAAATCTCGTAAAAGGAATTCTCGAAATGTCGAGAAATTTCGAGGAACTGAAGAACGAACTCAAAGAGGACATTTCGCATTTGAATTCTCTTAACAAGCAGTTCGAAGAAGAAGAAGTTGAGTTGACAGAGAAGAGGAAAGTTATACTTGATAATCTCGATGAAAACCTGAAAAGCCTTTATGAAAGAATTAACGGCTCGATGAAAGGCGAAGCGACGGCGATTGTGAGAAAAGGAAACTGCAGCGGATGCTACAATTCGGTTCCGCCGCAGAGAGAGATTGAAATAAGGATGGCTGAGGATGTTTTCACCTGCCAGTCCTGCGGAAGAATACTCATAGACGAAACACTGATACCAAGTTCTTAATAATGCTGTTTTATCACGGCGGCCGCGCTTGGGCTTATGCCCGGTGAGGAAAGTCCGGACTCCATAAAAGCAGGGATGCCGGGATAATATCCCGGGAAGGCGTTTCCAAAGAAACGTTTTCAGAAAGTGTCACAGAAAGTATACCGTCCCGAAAGGGATAAGGGTGAAAGGGCAGGGTAAGAGCCTACCATTTAAAGAGCAATCTTTAAGATCGACATACCTCATCCGGAGCAAATCCGAGTATAGGAAACTGAAGTTCTGCTTGCTTCATTAGTTTCCGGGGTAGGATGCAAAGAATGCACCAGCAATGGCGCATCAAGATAAATGGCTGCCGCCCTGAATAAGGGCACAGAATCCGGCTTACAGGATAAAACAGTTTGATGACCGGTCAGGAAACTGACCGGTTATTTTTTGCTCATTTCAAGCATTCTCTTAATCGGCACAAGAGCCTTTTCCTGAACAGACTTGTCAAGAATAATTTCGGGTTTTTTGTCTTTCATGCACAGATACAATTTCTCGAGTGTGTTCAGTTTCATATACGGGCATTCGTTGCAGGAACAATTCGCTTCGGGCGGAGCCTGTATGTATAGTTTACCCGGAGTCTGCTTTTCCATTTGATGAAGAATACCCGGTTCGGTTGCCACGATGAATTCATTAGACGGATTGGACCCGACATATTTTAGAAGCGCGCTGGTTGAGCCGACGAAGTCGGCATTGTCAAGAATATTCTGTTCGCACTCGGGATGCGCTATCAGTTTCGCTCCCGGATGCCTCAGTTTCAATTCGAGAATTTTACGTTCGCTGAATGTCTCGTGAACAATGCAGGCGCCCTGCCAGAGCACCATTTCCCTGCCCGTCGTTTTCGATATATACCTGCCAAGATTTTTATCGGGCGCGAAGATTATTTTCTGCGACTCGGGTATCTGGCGAATTATTTTTTCGGCGTTTGAAGAAGTGCATATAATGTCCGATATCGCTTTGACTTCCGCGGAACAGTTTATATAACTTATTAAAATATGTCCGGGATATTTTTCCTTGAACTTCAACAGCAAATCAGCGGGGCAGCCCTCAGCGAGAGAGCATCCGGCGTTTATATCCGGCAGAAGAACAAGTTTATCCGGATTAAGAATTTTTGCGGTTTCCGCCATGAAATGGACGCCCGCGAAAACGATTACATCAGCATTTGTCTTCTCCGCAGCCTGAGCCAACTGGAGACTGTCTCCGATATGGTCGGCTATATCCTGTATGTCCGGTTCCTGATAAAAGTGAGCAAGCAATACCGCGTTCAGTTCCTTCTTCAGCCTGCAAATTTCGGAAATGAAAAACTCTTTTTGTTTTCCTTGAGACGCTCTGTCTTTAGCAGTCTTGTTTTTAATCGCCAGCATATATAATCTTAAACAATAATTTAGATTATCCCGTTTTAATATTAAATGGAATAAGTAAGTCCGCTTGTTTTAAACAGCGGTAATATTTCGTGCAAACATAACTGCTTATTAGAAATTCTTATATGTTTTTAGTTTCTCTGCCAATTACTAATTTATGCTTTATATTGAAGAGAAAACAACTCAAGGTATCGACTGAAAAACCTTAAACCGATAAATGATAAAAAAGGCGATGATACTCGCGGCGGGATTCGGCACCCGTCTGAAACCGCTGACGGACAGTATTCCGAAAGCGCTCGTTCCGTTCAGGAACGGCACGATGATATCATATCAGATTGAAAAACTGAAAAGTTACGGGATTACGGACATAACCGTAAACGCCCATCATCTCGCAGAACAGATTGAGGAATATTTTTCAGAGAACCATTTCGGCGTCAGTATAAACATAATAAAAGAAGAAGTAATTTTAGGAACCGGCGGCGGAATACTGAACGCGGAAAAATATCTCAACGACGGCAGTTACGCCGCATTTCTCGCGATTAACGTCGACGTTTTCACGGATTTCGATTTCAAAAAAATTATCAACTATCACGTCTCATCTGATAACCTCGCGACTCTTCTCGTCCAGAAAAGAAAAACATCGCGCTATCTTGAACTTGACAAAGAAATGGGACTCACAGGAAGAGTGAAATGCGAAACACTGGAAGACAACTTCTTTGCGTTCAACGGAGTACATCTTATCTCAAATGAAATTTTCAAACTGGGATACCCCGTGAAATATCTCGATATTATTGATATCTATCTTGACGCGGAAAGAATGCACGGCAGAACCGTTAAGGGTTACGACGCGGGTGAAAGTCTGTTTGAAGATATAGGAAAGATAAACGCTTACGAGAAATTCAAATCAGGCGACTGATTCCACCCTCACTATATCGGGGAATTCGGACATTAACTGACGTTCTATGCCCGCTCTCAGTGTCATTAGATTCAGCGGGCACGTATTGCACGCTCCCAGCAGCCTTATCGAAACTATGTTATCCTCCGATATGCTTACCGCTTCGACATCACCGCCGTCTATTTGAAGATAGGGACGGATTTTCTTGAGCGTTTTTTCAATATTGTCTATACTAAGTTCAGACATATCTCAAAAATAGTCAGATTACTTTCATAAAAACAGGCGAATATTTTTAAACTATCAGTTCAATACCGGCGGACTTAGACGGCGAACTGTTCCTAGTATTAATTTCAAGAATCAGATTTTTCGCTATGCTCCTGATAATTTTTCCCGAATCGGAATCAGGCTTGCTTAGCATTATCGGCTTTCCGCTGTCGCCCGTCACCCTGATTTCCGTGTCTATAGGAATCTCTCCGAGCAGTTTCACTTTAAACTCTTCGGAAATCTTTCTTCCTCCGCCCTGTCCGAATATGTATTCTTTATTTCCTTCGGGTGTAAGATAGTAACTCATATTTTCAATGAATCCGAGATTCGGAACGTTAACCTTAACGAACATATTGTGACCCTTGCGCGCGTCTGAAAGGGAAATTTCCTGAGGAGTAGTGACTACAACAGAACCCGTGAGGGGTATTGTCTGACTGAGCGTCAGTTGAATGTCGCCCGTACCCGGGGGCATATCGAAAAGCAGAAAATCAAGGTCTTCCCAGAGCACTTCGCTCATGAACTGCTTAAGGGCGCTCGACGCCATCGGTCCGCGCCAGACTACAGCCGAGTTATCTTCTACTAAAAAACCAATCGACATTAATTTAATACCGTACTGGACAATCGGAAGCATTTTATTCACTCCGTTCGATTGTACGACCCGTGGTCTTTCGTTTATTCCAAGCATTATCGGGATAGAAGGACCGTATATATCCGCGTCAATCAAACCGACCTTCGCTCCTTCAAGCGATAGAGCAGCCGCGAGATTAACAGCAACCGTCGATTTGCCCACACCGCCTTTTCCCGACGCGATTGCAATCGTATTTTTCACTCCGGGCAATACGATGTCTTTTTGTTTATTGTCGTGGTTTACAATTCCCAGCATGAAATCCACGTCGACTTTTTTAATTTCAGGAATTTCCTCGATTATTTTTCCGGCAATTTTATTTTTTATTCCGGGGAAATCCGCGTAATCCATATCGGTTATTCCGAGCCTTAATTTGACCGAATCGCCTTTTACGTTAACGTCAAAAACAAATCCAAGAGTCGAAAAATCCTTTGAGAGAATTGGTTCGTTTATATTTGCGAGTATGCTTCTGATTTTCTTTTCCATCTAATAGTCCTGATT
>DATMXZ010000138.1:0-6051 GCA_035561235.1 Ignavibacteria bacterium | reverse complement strand
GTATTACATCTATTGTTTTTTTCGTTCAGTGTTAATAACTTATTCCGAGTCTCGAACTCGAAAAATTAAGTAAAGGAATATGAATATTCATCTTTATCCATCCGGGATGAAATATTATTGTATCTCTCTGATTGTAATTTTTATCCTGATAACAAATACAACAACTTCTCAATGGATGTACCAGAAATCTGCCACTACTATTAATCTGTATGCGGTTTGTTTCCCGAATGATTTTACCGGCTTTGTCGTTGGTGATTCAGGATTAGTTATGAAAACATCAAACAGCGGCTTGAAATGGTCCCGTCAGTTTATCTCGAACAGTAAACTGAATAATGTGAAATTTGTTGACCAATATACGGGATGGGTCGTCTCTGATAAAGGTGAGATTTTTAAGACTACCAGCGGCGGAGATACGTGGGAAACCCAGAAAACAGGAACGACACGCGCTCTTTATGCGTTGTGGTTCTTGAATTCTTCTACTGGATGGGCGGCAGGCGATACCGGAACTTTCCTGAAAACAACAGACGGTGGTTACAGGTGGAATGTAGCCTTGCCGTTTAAAGCGAGAAAATTCCTTGCTTTCTATTTCCTTAACCCGAAGATCGGTTGGTTTACGTTCTCTGACGTACCTGGCGGACTCGCGAAAACTGCGGACGGCGGAGAATCCTGGACCATTATTCATAATTTCGGTCACCCCCAATACGGAATCTATTTCTTTAACGAACTTACAGGCTATACCTGCGGCGGAAGTTATACTCTTCTTAAAACAACCGACGGAGGATATAACTGGTCATCATCTGATTCGAAAGGTGAAAGCGACAGCCCGCCCGCAACTTATACGGGAATTTCTTTTATCGACGAAAACACTGGTTGGTTTACCGAAGCGCATCCTTTGGGTGCGGGTGTCTATCCCGTGCACGACGGTTACGGCGAATCGCTCAGAATTAAAATTTATAACCTGTACGACGTCTGTGCGCGGAATTCAGGCTACGCCTGGGCAGTAGGCGAATACGGTACTATTGTCTTCAGGTCAAATTCCGCTTCTATAGATTTCCTCTCTGATTATAATGAAACTGCGAATCGGTTCTCGCTCAGCCCGAATTATCCCAATCCTTTTAATTCCGAAACTAAAATTAAATTCTCTGTTCCAACTCAGAAATATTTGCAGGATTTACCACTGAGAATTTCTGTTTTCGATGTCAGTGGAAGGGAAGTGGATATTATCGCGAACGGATATTTTAAACCGGGCGACTATGAGTTGACGTATAATGCCGGTAAACTTTCATCAGGTATGTATTTCTGTAAACTTGTTTCGGGAAATTTTGCGGTAACAACAAAAATGATACTGATGAAATAAAATTTTAATCGAAATGAAAAATGAAAGGGCTCCTATGAGCCCTTTTGCTTTATTACACTATAATCTAATCTCATAACAGTTTGCCCGTAAGTATAAGTGCCGCGACCGAAAAGTATATCAGCAGTCCCGACACGTCAACAAGCGTCGCTACGAAAGGCGCTGACGATGCCGCGGGGTCAAGTCCGAATTTCCTCAAGAGAAATGGAAGCATTGAACCGGAAAACGTTCCCCACATCACGACACCTATCAGTGTGAAAAAAATTGTCAGCCCTATCAGGAACCAGTGTTCTCCATACATGTTCGAAATGGAATTCCAGATTGATATTCTTAAAAAGCCTATGAACCCGAGTATAATGCCAAGCATAAGTCCCGATAGAATCTCCCGCTTCATTACCCTGAACCAGTCGCGGAGTCTTATTTCACCGAGCGCCATTGCCCGGATTGTAAGTGTTGCCGCTTGTGAGCCGGAATTTCCACCGCTCGATATTATTAGCGGTATGAACAATGCCAGAACTACCGCTTTCGCAATCTGATGCTCGAAAAATCCCATTGCCGTTGCCGTAAGCATTTCTCCGAGAAATAGAATCACGAGCCAGCCCGCGCGCTTCTTCACCATGTGAAAAAGAGGAACGCTCATGTACGGCTCGTCAAGTGCAGCCATACCGCCGAATTTCTGTATGTCCTCCGTTGATTCCTCTTCTATTACGTCGAAAACGTCGTCCGCAGTTACTATCCCCACAAGATAATTCTCGTCGTTTACTACGGGTATCACGTATAAATCGTATTCCTTGAAAATCCGTACCGCGTTCTCCTGCGGCTCGTTTACTTTCAAACTCACGTAATTCGCGTTCATCAACTCGCTTACTTTCGTATCGCTCGTTGACATTACGACTTCCTTTAATGTCAGTTCATCGAGCAGCCTGCCGTCCGTATCCGTTATGAATAGCGTGTCGAGATATTCGACGTTGTTCCCGAGTTCCCGTATTACCTGCAGTACCTTCCCGATGTCCCACTCCGTCTTTACCGCTATGAAATCGGGAGTCATTATTCTTCCGACGCTGTTCTCGGGATATCCGAGCAGCGTTACCGCGACAGACCTTTCTTCGGGTGAAAGAAGACGTATGAGTTTCTTAACTACGGGTCCCGGAAGTTCTTCGAGAAACTCTGTCCTGTCGTCGGGCGACATTTCATTCAGTATCTCTGCCAACTCCTCCTGACCGAGCGCTTTGAGTAGTTCTTCCTGTATGTCGAATTCAAGGTACTCAAATGTCTTGTACGCGCTTTCCTTCGGAAGAAGTCTGAAAATAATCGCGCGGTCGTTCTGCGGTATGTCCGAGATTACGTCGGCTACCTCGGACGGATGCATGTCCGTTATTATTTCCTTTAACGGTATCCAGTTCCTTGCCTGTATGAGGCTCTCGATTTCCGGCTGTATTAATTTGCCTAACATTTTGACTCCTTCTTAAAACACGCCCGGTATTTGAACGCGGTAATTGTGAATTATGCTTGCTTTGCTTGAGGAAAAACTGACTTCCCTTGATATCTGTAATATAAAAAATTATGCTCAAAGAAAAAATTAAAAGAAGTGTGCTGAATAAGTTTTTAAACGAACCTTGATTCCTTATTGTCTCTTCTTCCGATGATGAATTCTAATGACGATATTATACTCCTTCCTTCGGGTTTCAATTCCTTTATTTCAAGAAGTTTGTCGGACGTGTTTACCAAAAGTTTCTTGTCCTCGGCGAAAAACGTTCCCGCACTGTCGCGTGAATCCCTCTCCGTTAATCCCGCTCTGAGAATTTTTATGCTCTTTCTTTCCAGCGTCGTGTACGCCCCGGGTAAAGGCGATAGACCTCTGATGAAATTGTGTATTTCCTTCGCGGGCCTGTCCCAGTCTATCCTGCATTTCTCCCTGAATATCTTCGGCGCTTTCGTCCATCCCGTGTTGTCCTGCGGTACTGCTTCGTAATTACCGTTAATGATTTTCTCTAAAGTCTCAAGCACGAGCCCTGGACCTTCAAGCGACATCTTGCCGTAAACTTCGCCGAATGTATCATCCGCGCCGATGCTGATTTTCTTCTTGAGTATTATGTTCCCCGTATCCACGTTCTCATTCAGAAAAAAAGTTGTTAGTCCTGTCTCTTTCTCTCCGTTGATTATCGCGTGGTTTATCGGTGCCGCGCCCCGATACTTTGGAAGCAGCGAAGCGTGAAGGTTTATAGAACCGTATTTCGGTATTAAGAATACTTCGCGCGGTAGGATTCTGAAAGCAATAATTACGAATAAATCGGGATTGTATTCCTTTAGTTCTTTTATAAAATCGGGGTCTCCGAGATTTTCGGGCTGGAGTACGGGTATTCCTTTCTCAATCGCGAATTTCTTAACGTCGGAAAATTGTACCTTCCGCCCCCGCCCTTTTTGCCTGTCTGGAACTGTAACGATGCACGGCACGCTGTAACCCTCTCTCAATATCGCTTCGAAAGAAGGTACGCCGAAATCGGGCGAACCCATCAGTATTATGCGCAAATCCCCCTTAAGCATAGGATTGTCTTTTATGTGTGTATCTCGTTTAAAAAAAGAGGGTAACTCGTGATTACTTTGTTCTTCTTGATTTTTCTGAGCATGCTTGCGACTTTCTTTTTCTCGTCCTCGTCAAGATGGTCAACGAACAACACGCCGTTTAAATGGTCCATCTCGTGCTGTACGACTCTCGCGAAAAATCCCTCGAATTCCTGCGTGACTTCGTTCATGTCGAAGTCGTTGTACTTTACGAATATTTTGTCCGCCCTCGCTACGTTGCCGCGTACTTCAGGAATGCTTAGACACCCTTCGTCTTTTATCGCTTCTCCGTGCTTGTCAACTATTACTGGATTAATCAATGTTACGGGCTTCGCCCTCTTGTATTCTTCCACACAGGAAACGTCAACGATGCAAAGCGATATGTTCTCGTTTACTTGAGGCGCCGCGAGTCCCACTCCTTCCGCGTTGTCCATCGTGTAAAACATGTTCTCTACGAGGCGGATTAAACCCGTATCAACCTTCTCCACGGACTTCGTCTTCTTTCTCAGAATCTCCATCCCGTATGTCGTTATCGGTAATTGTTCAGGCATTTGTTAATTCCTTTATATCCTTGTTATATTGTAAACAATCAAAAACTTTTTTTCGTTTTAATCTTTCCTTGTGAATTCGTAGTAAAGCGGGTCGATGAAGTCCGAACCCTTTATTTTTATGCTCAAAATCTTCCCGTTCTCTGTATTTACAGGCGCAAGACACCTTCCCACAAGCACGTCCTCGAACTTGCAGATTAATGTGTCGTTTCGCCAGTGCCTGAATATTCCTTTCGTGCCGGGTCTCGTCGAAAGCGTGAATTCAATATCGCTTCCTTCCTTGTATATCGTCAGCATCCCCGCTTGTTCGTTGAAATACTTTCCCGCTAATGATGTCATCTCAAACGATGGCTTCAACGCGGGGTCCTTCCTATCCCGTATCTCATTCCAGTAAATCTCGTCGCGCGTCTTCCCGTCAACCGTCATTACAGAGAATATTAAACTGTCCCAGTTTGTCGTCTGGTTGCCGAGCGCGTAATCGAATAACTGATACATCAATGATGATATTGCGTCGTTCTGGTCGTTGTTCGTAAGTATCACTAGACCGAACTTCCTGTCAGGCATGAATGCCGTCCTCGATACCATTCCGTCGTATCCGCCTGAATGCTCAAGAAATAATTCTCCCCTGAAATCCGCGATGCCCCATCCGAGACCGTACGTGCGGAAATGCCTGAACGTGCGGTTCCCCGAACCGTGCGACGGAGCGGGTATCAGATTGAATGGCGTGTGCGTCCTTAGTATGACCTTCTTCGGCGCGATTTCTCTGCCGCCGTAAGTTCCGTCATTTACCTGCATCTCAATCCATTTTGCCATGTCCGACGCGGATGATATCAAACCTCCGCACGGACCTATGTTGTCTATGTTGCGCCACGGTATCGGCGTGATTTTGAAATCGTAATCGTAAGTGTGTGGCGCCGCTATGTTGTCGAATTCTTTTAACCTCGTTATCGTGCTTATCGTCCTCGTCATACCTAGAGGGGAGAGTATGTTGTCCGCGACGAACGCGCTCCAGTCCTGTCTCGATACTTCTTTTATGATTTCTCCCGCTATCACGTAACCCATGTTGAAATATCCGTATCCGCTCCTGAAATCATAAGCGGGCTTTATGTTGCGCAGGTTCTTCATTAGGTCGTATGAATTCACGTTCGTTCCCCAACTTATGAAATCACCGTGAAAAGTCCCTATTCCCGTCCTGTGCGTGAGTATGTCCTTTATCGAAAGAAGTTTCGTGGTTTCGGGATTGTAAAACTTGATATAAGGAAGGTAACTCGTAACGCGGTCGTCAAGTTTCAAAAGCCCCTTGCTCTCTAAAATCGCGACGGACGTTCCTATGAACGCTTTCGTGTTGGATGCGACCGCGAACATCGTGTTCTCGTCAACAGGCTCGCTCTTGCCTTTCTCTCGTACGCCGAATCCTTTCAGGTATGTTACCTTGCCGTTCTCTATCACCGCGACCGACATTCCCGGTATTTCCCATCTCTTTATGCACTCGTTTATGTAATCGTCAATGCTCTTTCCCGCCAGCGTTATCTGAGCGATAGAATACTGCTGTATAAACGCTGTAAATAGCGCAATAACCAGATATTT
>DATMXZ010000137.1:0-2063 GCA_035561235.1 Ignavibacteria bacterium | reverse complement strand
GTTGGGCGTTGAGCAGGTTGATTGTTGATACCAGATAGTTATTCTGCGCTTCTCTGAGTGAGTTGTCCGATTGAATCACGTCGGTAATGTTAGCCACGCCCTCTTTGAACTGGAGGCGTGTTTGCTCGTATATTTTTTCGGCAAGTGTCAATTGCTCTTTCCTGCTTTCGATATTAGTATTCTGAAGTTTTATCTGCTGTGTTGCATTCTTCAATTCCATGCTGACATTTTCATTCAATTGTTCAGTCTGGAGGTCAAGTTTCTTCAGTTCGAGGTCCTTTATCTGTCTCTTTGATCTGCTTTCGAGCCCGTCGAATAACTTCCAGTTGAATTGAATCCCGAACCAACTGCCCGGATATCCCTTGAAGTTGCTGTTCTCTCCGCCTTTTCCGTAAAATGTATAATTAAAAATGCCGTATGCGGATACAGTCGGAATCAGCGAAGCAGTTATTTTATCCCGCTCAAGCATTGTCAGTTCTTTCTTTTTTTCGATTAACCTGAGTTCAATCCTGTCCGGAGAAAATCTATCCTGAGGAAGAAAGTTATTCGTTGAAATTTTATTGTCGATTCTGAGTTCATCCTTTTGCGGTATCCCGGATAATAATTTCAAAGCATTAATGACTTCTTCGTAAGATTCGGCAACGGTTTCTTTCTGCGTCTCAAGCATCGTTTTGCTTAGTTTTAGTTTATCAACGTCAGAATTCTTTATCATCTGATTTTGATACAGGAGTTCGCCCGTTGCGATTAGTTTCTCCATGTTGCTGATGTTGTTCTCGATAAAACTGAGATGAGACATTAGTATTTGAGCGTTATAAAACGCGGAACTTACATTATAGGCGATATCTTCTTTAGATTTTCTGAGCAGGAGCCCGCTTAATTCTTCACCCGTGTGGGCGAGTTTTACGCCTGTTATGTATTCCTGGCTGTATATTAATTGACCGAGCGATATTGTCGTGCCAAGCGCCCACGGGATGCCCGTGCCGAAAGCCATGTAGGACCCGGGTCTTCCTCCCAGACCCGAAGCGTCCATTAGTTGCTTGGGAACCTGAGGGTAGTACTTGTAATCTCCGCTTACGTTCAGGTGCGGCATCATGTTTGTCTTTACCTCGCTGACACGCTCTCCAGCAATTGAGTAATCGATATATGACGCTTTTACAGTCTGGCTGTTCTGAAGAGATTTTGTTATAAGTTCATTAAGACCCGCTTCAGTCTGTGAATATGCGTTTTGACCGCGGCAGACAAGTATTACAAGCGCTGTTATCAGCAAATATTTTAGATTCCGGAAATATGACATGTTTGTTATTCTTATGATTGGGTTTTCTTTCATAATCGATATCATTAAACAAATAACTTAAATATATAATTTATACAAATGTTTAAACAAAGGGCAAAAAAAATCATTTCCTCTTTAAGAACAAATAATTATTAATCATCTCTACGGCATGCTCTTTCTGGTCCTCGAGAAAGTCAGCATATCCTTTTTCCGTGAACTCACCGAGTTCTTTCAGTATTCTTGACGCGATAATGGGAAACTGCAATTGACCCATTACAATAGTAAGCGCGGCCAACGGGTCTATTTTGCGAATGACTTTTTCTTTTATACTTTTATGAATCTGCTCATTCCATTTCTCGCGCATTCTATCCTTAACGTGCCCGAGTTCTTTAAGAAACTCATCGCTGCTGTTTTTAATTTCGCTGTAAAAAAACAAGTAGAAATCCGGATTTTTTTTGGTTGTTTCCAGTACGCGTTCCAAAATTAGCCTTATCTTTATTTTGAGATCGATAGGTTTATTTAAAATTTCAATCGAATCATCCAGAAATTCGTGAACTACGTCCATGTATATAATCTTGAAGAGTTTCTCTTTCTTTCTGAAATAATAATTCGTCAGAGCGACGTTCAGTCCGGCTTCCTTAGCGATGTCTCTTGATGTCACGCCGTTGTAGCCCTTTAGCATGAACATCTTGCGTGCCGCTGCCTTAATTTTTTCTTCAGTATTTGGTTCTGCTTTTTTCATTTCTTAAATCTCAACTTTACAAATATAAAAACCTTATTTGTTTAAATC
>DATMXZ010000136.1:0-2341 GCA_035561235.1 Ignavibacteria bacterium | reverse complement strand
GCTTTAGTATAATCAATCCATTTTACTTGATTAATGTCATTTTCTTTACGTCTGTGAAATCGTTTACCGAAATCTTGTAGAAGTAAATTCCGCTCGAAAGTTTCGAAGCATCGAAATCGACGGAATAATTCCCGGCGTTCTTTACTTCGTTGACGAGTGTCGCGACTTCCTGTCCAAGAATATCGTAGATTTTCATCGAAACCAGTCCTGATTTCGGCAGAGCAAAGTTAATCTTTGTTACCGGATTGAACGGGTTCGGATAGTTCTGTGACAGTATATAATCAACGGGTGTGGTTCCGGTTACCGGATTAATTCCGATTATGGGCGCTCCATATCTCGAAATGCCGCCGTTGCTTCTCACTGCCCATAATGTCGCGCCCGCGCGCGATTTTGTAAGGTGATAGAAATTGCCGGCAGGAGCAGTGTATGCCGTTGAGAAACTCGTGCCGTCGTTCGTGGAAATGCTGATGCCCAATCCCTGCTGGGATACCCACCAGGTTGATCCGGCGCCGACTATACCCGAAATCGAACTTGTCGGATACGGACTTGTGATTGATGACCAGTTGGTACCTGAATTTGTCGTCGAAAGAAGACCGGGTGTTGTTGATGCGCCGCCCGCTAAGCCTCTCGTAGCGCTCGTGAAATATATTGCGGTGATTTCACCGAGAGAAATCGTCTGCGATGTCCAGTTCGCGCCCATATTGGAGGAATAGTGGATTGTGCTTAATCCGACTGATTCAAACCATACCTGAGTTCCCTGGAAGTATGCAGCGTTGTTATAAGTACCGCTCGTGTTCGTTGTCGGAAGCGTTGCCCAGGTTGCCCAGTTCAAACCTCCGTTCGTGCTCTTTAATAAATCCCAGTTTCCCGCTATCGGGTCGCCGATAAAGTATGCATCCGTTGCAGATGACATGTAAAGGTCGTCGCCGAATCCCGCGTGTGTATTCGCAAGCGTCCAGGTCGTGCCGCCGTTTGACGTCTGATATATTGATGTGTTCGCGCCTGATACGCCTGTTACTATTGCGAGATTTGCATCCCACGCGAAAATGTTGTAAAGCGCCAGTGTCGTCGGAATGGTTCCGCTTACGTTTGTCCAGTTCTGACCTTTGTTGGTCGTTCTGAGGACTTTTCCGCTCGCGCCGCAGACCCACGCAACGTCGTCGTTTACCGCTGATACCGAGTAAAGAACAGTCGTGAGACCTGATGTTTGTTCAGTCCACGTGCCTGTAGGAACCTGAACGTACGGTTCATTGTACATCGTGATTAAACCGGTATTTGTAACTGACCAGCCTCTGATGACCGAACCGCTGAGTACCATGCTCATAGCCTGATACGTGCCTGTTCCGGTGAACTGTGACGTGAAGTTCGCGCCGTTATCTCCGGAATAATAAATAATTGCTGCTCTGTTATACCAGAACTTATTGGTACCCGGAATCGTGTTGAATGAATAACAGGTGCCGGAGCCGGGAAGTGTTACTGATGCGTATGTCGAACCGGCATCAGTTGATTTAACTGCAACTGTCTGTCCCGAGAAACCTATGTTGCCGTTAAAAGCAACGCTGTATGAATTCGCGGAGCCCGTCGTGGCGCCTGATGTCCAGGAACCTGTCGCGCCGAAGTTTGTTGACTTGTAAACTTTCGTCGAGTTCGTTCCGAAATAAACAGTGTTACCGTTTACGAACATCGCGTTGTTCCATCCCGCTTCACTTGCTGCCTGAGGAAGGAAGCATCCTGCTGAATCCCAGGTAACACCCGCATTGGTTGTTCTCCAGATTGACCATCTCGCGGATACGGGGTCGCCGTACATTATTCCGTTGTTGGCGTCTTTGAATCTTATATCGTCAATAAAACCGCCGACCTGAGTAAACACCTGTGTCCAGGTTGTTCCGCCATCGGATGTTCTGTAAACGAATGTATTCGCCGGTGATGTGGAAACCAGACATACCGAAGCGCTGAGCGCGCAAATAGCATAAATGTCTGCTGTTCCGACTGTGCCGTTCGCGACGTTCGTCCAGTTCGCGCCGCCGTTCACGGTTTTAAGGATAACGCCACCGTTGCCGCCTATCCATCCTATATTCGCGTCAACTGCGCTGACACAGTTCAATGACGTGGTCACGCCTGATGTTTGCGCCGTCCAGGTCTGTGAAAATGCATTTACTGCGAATACGAAAAGTAGTAAAGTAGTGAGAGCAATAAATCTTTTCATTATATCCCCTTTCCTCTATTGAAGAGTTGATTTATGTAATTGAAAAAATAATTTATTTACTGCTTGCTAATAATATTAAAATAAAAAATACTTATCAAGAATAAATATTATAACTCGATTATTCTCCGATAATAA
>DATMXZ010000135.1:0-4696 GCA_035561235.1 Ignavibacteria bacterium | reverse complement strand
ATGCAATGGGTTATAATAACTTCGAGTTAGTATTCGACTATTTTACTAAAATCATTCTTTTCGTTTCGGAATAGTCGCCCGAATTTATAGTATAAAAATATGCTCCGCTGGGGAAATCAGACGCGTTCCATTCGGCTCTGTATCTTCCCGCGGCTTTTTGTTCGCTTACGAGTGTCGATACTAATTTACCTGTCAGGTCATAAACTTTGAGTGTCACGAAAGAGTTTTTCGGTAATTCGTAATTGATTTCGGTTGACGGATTAAACGGATTCGGATAATTCTGGGTTAACGAGTATTTTTCGGGAATCCCTGTTTCAAATTCATTGATCCCTACAGTAAGCGTAGCAGTCTTCAGAACAATGTCGTTATTCGGGTCAAAAGCCAATGTAGTCGGCTGTCTGTTGAAATTAAATACATACTGCTGGTTGTTCACGTCATTCATTACTCTAATCAGCGTGTCGCTTCCCGTTGTGAAAGATATTTTAAGAACTATCGGCATTTTATGGAAAGTAGTATTGCTCAGAGTCTGATACGCTTTAAAACTTACTCTCCAGTTTCCGCCGCCGAGATTCGATATTCCATATGTATTCTGATACTGCGGATGGTTCGGCTGTTTTACCCACTGGTCAATGAACCACGTCAAATCCTGTCCTGCGACCGAACTGAACTTCGCGGTGAAATCGTCCGTCACCGCGCATTTCATCTTGAAGTTAACCGTATCAGTAGCGTATGCTTTTAACGCGGCGAAGAACAGAGAATCTCCTATCGTGTATCTTAACATATGCAGAACGCACGAACCTTTGTAATAAGTTATAGGTCCGTTAAACAGCGTTCCCGAAGGCGGTGTGGTTATAGCCCAGGAAGGATTATAAATAGGCCAGCCGGGATTTCCTCCGAGATAACCGTTCGCATCTCCGATAATATTTGATTTATAAGAACTGTAACCTGAAATTTGTTCGAGATAAAGCGCCTCGCAGTAAGTAGCAAAACCTTCGTTAAGCCACAAGTCAGCCCAAGTTCCGCAGGTTATCATATCGCCGAACCACTGATGCGCGTATTCGTGTGATATGAGTGACGTGACCGAACTCCAACTCGGTGAAATTGTAGTCAGTGTTTGGTTCTCCATTCCGCCTCCATAACTCGATACAGCGGCGAATCCGTTTTTCTCAAACGGATGTTCACCGAATAGTTGCGAAAAAATTGTTGTCATGTTTCCAATAGCGTTCTTAGTCGGCGCGATGTTTTCTCCCGTGCTGTAATACAGGCGAATCGGTATGCTGTCCGCCGGATTTGAAAGTTTATGCCACCACACAATATCAACATTGTAACCGACTTTTCCCGTAAGCACGGCGAGATAAGTCGGAAGCGGGTCGCGGCTTATCCAGCGGTACCAAATTGTATCTGCTAATACGGTGGAATCAGCGAGTCTTCCGTTCGAACCGATTTTAACGTTGGAAGGAACCTTCACCGTAATATCGATAGTTGCTTTGTCAGACGGTTTGTCCCAGCAGGGAAACCACTCGCGCGCGCCTTCGGGCTCGCAATCCGTAAAAACGAAACCGGACGATGTCACGTTAAATGAGCCGTCGCTAATGTTGTTATGATGGTATTTCAGGTATATGTTCACGACCTCGTTTACGTTGTATGTCCTGTCGAGCGTTATGCTTAATACATTTGAATTCTGAGTGTAAGCGAGATTTGCTCCTCCGTTTAATCTAACCGAATCGACAACGATTGAAGCGTTCACGGCATTCATTTGTATCGAGTTCAATGTTGAATCAACCCGGAAAGTAATTATTTCCGAACCGGTAAAACTTTTCACTGCGGTCTTGAAACAATTGTATATGTCAAGGTTAAGTTTATAGTTAAGCACGTCGTAAGAATGTCTCGGCGTGTTCGGTGATAAATCCGCAGGATTTACAAAGGAAGTCCTGTTTTGCTTGTTGCGCGAACAGATTTCCGCTCCCCTCATACCAATGTATTCCTGGGCAAAAGAGGATGTTGCGATGACGAAAAAGAGCAGAAGTGAAGTAATTTTTTTCATTTGCAGCGATATTGATTAATATAATAGTACAAAATACTCATTGCGAAGATAATAAACTATTTGCTTTTGAGGTGGGAAATATTTCCTCTCAAAAGATATTAAAACAGTGTTCTCTTTTTGTATTCCGCATAGCCGGGAAACCTCTTAAGCAATTCCTTTTCCTCGAGACTTCTCCAGAAAAGCACGTTGACAATTAACGGCAGCGAAAGAATAAGAGCGTACATCGAATCACAGAAAACCGGGAAACCGGCGAGCCAGAAAATGAAGGCGAGATACATAGGGTGACGAATTTTCGAATAAATTCCCCGTGTGACCAAATCTCCTTCGTATGTCTCGAGCGATTTTATTGTAAAGAGAGCGGCGAGAAACATAACAACTCCCGCGAAGGACAGAATAAGACCCGTGTACTTTATGAATTCCGGAAAGTTGATTTTGTGAGCATCCGCTTCGCAAAGTCCGAACCACGAAACCCAGAGCAGAATCATAACGGTAAAAATCAGAATAAATGTGATTTTGTTCGCCTTAATTATTTTCCTGAATTTCAGTATTTCGAATATCGTTCGAATTATATGCGCAATGACGCATACAACCGCAAGAAATATGAACTGTTTGTTTTCCATAACGAAATTATTTTACTGCAAAACAAGCGGCAGCAAATGAAGAATGACTCCCGCTATAAATGCCGCCGTCAGAATTGTCAGCACTCTTGATTTCATACGCAGAAATATGAACTGCTCAATTAATCTTCCGAACCAGAACAGAAAGAAACCCAGCAGGAGAAATTTTCCCAACTGCGTTGACGCGAGTTCATCCGCGAAGAAGAAGCAAGCCACCGACACCAGCAGAAAAACGTAAATAAGGCGGAGGTTAAGTATCTGCATCACGCCGCTGTTTATCGGCTTCAATTTTGCAAGTTCCTTTTTCCAGTCAAGCAGTTTCCAGAAGAATAAGTGGAATACGAAGAAAGCAAGATTATAGAATGCGCAGATTTTTATAAAAATTGTTTTATCCATTTTTTCCGGACTTTATTTCTTTTAAATGTTTGCTTACATAATATGCAAGAGGTATACCAGCGGCAATCAGGCCGATTCCGGAAAATCCCCCGGCGAATCCGCCGAAGTATTTTCCCGTTACTAAAGTCATGATGTTGTGTCCGAGCCCGTTTAACGTCATGACGATTCCATATATCAGGCAAAGATAAACAGACCACTTCTTTTCGAGTAAAAAATAATAAAGCATAAAAAGCGGTATCGCGAAAAAAATAAGATTAAGAATGATGAAGGTTTCCTGTGAGTAGTATCTGCCTACAGGCCAGAAATTCGCCCACACCTCTTCAAGTATGTGCGCAGCGTGAAAAAAAATCAGTACCAGCAAAAACAGAATTATTCTACGCCGAACAGCATTCATTATTCCCCCTTCTTCAACGTGAATGTTATATACAAATATAAATATTTAATACATATAATAATAAGAACTTGCAAGGGGAGTTTACAGATAAACAGGATAATATTGAACTGTGAATAGTTATATTGAGACGGAGATTTGGGCTCGATTTTCGTTGTTCGTTTTTTGGGATTTTTTAGAAACAACAACTTTTTACCTGACCGCCGCGAAATTAATCGCTCCTTTATCCCAGGGTTTTGAATTCTTTATAGCATCGAGAACTTCTTCCGGTTCGGTTACAACCTTCCACATATCAAGATGTATATCTTTCATGAAATTTTCTTTAACCGCTTTTTCAAACATTTCCAGAAGCGGATTGTAATATCCTTTGGTGTTCAGAATAACGATTGGTTTTGTAAACTGCCCGAGCCGCTTCAGAGTAATCGCTTCGAGGAGTTCCTCCAGCGTGCCGCATCCCCCGGGAAGAGCAACAAGAGCGTCAACATTTTCAAGAAATCTGGCTTTTCTCTCGTGCATTGTATCCGTCATTATCATATCGCTCACTCCTTTATGCTCCCACTCGACGTCAACCATGAATTTCGGCAGGATCCCTTTTATTTTTCCGCCGTGCTTAAGCATCGTGTCCGCCAGAACGCCCATCAATCCTGCGGCGCCCCCGCCATAAACGACTTCAACGCCTGCCTTCGCGAACGCGGCTGCAAGCCTTTCCGCGGCGTCAAAATATACTTTGTCAATCTTTGCGCTCGAAGCGCAGAAAACACAAATTCTCATTCGTAAAATTTCATTGATTTAAAAATAATCAGCCGAACAACAAAATCATAGTTTATTTTCGGGAAGACGCGTCAACTTCTGCATAAAATACAACCGGCGCGAAAACGCGCCGGTTTATCGTTTATCTGAAATTATTCGTACCTATCCTGCTTTTGATTTCGGAACGTAACTGAGTTTGTTTATCACGTCCTGAATGAACCTTACTTGCTTTTTCAAATCTTCCTTGAAACTGAAATTTTCAGAATGATGAATTTCGCTTTTTGTATCTGAGATTTCCCTTTCAAGAATATTGTGCAGGAAAATTACTTCCTCTTCGGATAAATCTATGTTCATAACACCTCCGTTTGAATATTTGTTTACTTTAAGATTTTACGCATCAAACGCTAAATTGTCAAGACTAAAAAGGATTTTCTGTGTCATCTTCTCCGACAATAAAATGATTTTTCTTCGACATTCACAGTAAATTTAGTTTATCTG
>DATMXZ010000134.1:0-8684 GCA_035561235.1 Ignavibacteria bacterium | reverse complement strand
CAGAACAAGTTCCCGATAAGGAAAAAACTAACTTTCTTATCGACAATAATAGTAATTCTATTGACGATATGCAATGTTAGTTTTTCTCAAGGCAGGAGAGATTTAGGGCCTTATTCGAATTATCGATATGAAATGAACGATTCGATTCGCAAGAAGTTAGCCGATTCGCTCGGTTTGTCTTATGATTCGACTCTTTATTTGCCTGTCGATTCATTATCGAGAGTAAAATACTTCCAATACAAGCCGACATATTCATACGGCGTAAAAATCAAAGAAAAGACGCATCCGCTTCTGCTGGAGAACACATCTAAGATACAGCGCGAGGTTACATTCACGGACAGCAACAAGGTTATAATCAGGGAGAAGATAGACGGCGAGGACATAAAGGCGCCTCTCGTTATGGATTTCAAGGATTATATCAAGACTCTGGAAAAAAACAATAATGATAAGGTGTTCTACGACATTTTTTCGGAATCGTTCAAAGGAAGCACGACGGACGACCTAACGAAGTTGTTTGAGAAATTCACGGATATAACAATTCCATTGCCATTCAAGACCGAGACAATATTCGGACCTCCGACATTCAATCTAAGGATAAACGGAACCGTTGACATCACGGCATCATTTCAGAACGTGAAGAGCGACGAGTCGACGGTAAATTTTCTTACCAACAATCAGAACAATATAAACTTCAAGCAGGAAGTGCAGGTAACCGCAAAAGGTTCGATAGGTGATAAACTAACAATTGACGCGGACTGGAACACGCAGCGTGTTTTTGATTTTGAGAACCAGTTGAAGATACGGTACACGGGATATGCTGACGAAGTCATACAGAAAATCGAGGCGGGAAACGTTTCGCTTGACACGAAGTCATCGCTTATACAATCGACACAGGCATTGTTCGGGATAAAGGGAGATTTTAAACTCGGACCGCTCACTCTTTCAACAGTTGTCTCGCAGAAAAAGAGCAAGCAGGAAGAGAAGACATATTCGGGCGGTACACAGGACCAGAATTTTCAAATAGGCGTATGGGATTATTCGGACAGTCATTATTTTATCGATTCGCTTTATAAAAGGTCATTCTTAGATATATATAATGACTCGCTTAGCGGAGGATTCATAGAGACTCCGTATGTAACGCAAAACAGGATTAACGTCACGAACGGAAATTTTGAAGTATGGATACAGTGCGACAACACGGTCGCGAGCAAAAGGTTATGCGTCGGTCAGTTATATCTTGACCAGAGACCCGCGGGCGGATACGATTCATTACACAGGTTGCCAACGACAATAACCGGCGAAAGGTATTACGGATATTACAGGAAACTCGAGCAGGACGAATATTTTGTTGACCAGTACGCTGGATTCGTGAGTCTTAAAGTCAGCGCGCAGAATCTTCACGTCGCGGTCGCATACAGGTTATTCAATGATACGTCTGTCGTATTCGGAACCACATCGAGCAGTTCGCTTCCTACCGACATACTGGTTTTGAAACTCATAAAGGCGGATGTTGAAAGTCAGGAAGTGTCGCCGCGAGCGTGGAAACTGAAGATGAAGAACATTTACAGGCTTCCTGTATCAAATGTACTTGAAGACGGATTCAACATAGACGTTGTTTATATCGGCAGCACAAATACTCCGTCATCATATTTGCCCGATAACATCTCCACGAAACCGCTGATGCAGATATTGAAACTTGACAGGTTTAAATCGGGGACAATCAGTCCTCCGCCAGATGGTATATTCGACTTTCGGCCGGGCAGAACCATAAACAAGGAGACGGGAGACATAATATTTCCGACGCTTGAGCCGTTCCTTGATGAAATAAGAAACGCCGGAGCGGACACGACGTATCAGTATTCGGAAATATACCTGCAGACGAAAAACAACTCTCAGCAGTCGCCGAAAGCCAGTTACTTTTATTTGAAGGGCACGGCAAAGGGAGAGTCAGGATTGACGAACTCTTTTAATATCGGTTTGAACGTTGTCGCGGGAAGCGTTAAGGTTTTCATCGGTCAGACGCCTCTGCAAGAGAACATTGATTATTCGGTGGATTATATTACCGGCGTCGTAGTAATCAGAAACGCAAGCGCGCTTACAGCGAAGGACTTGCGAATAACATACGAGTCGAATGATTTGTTCTCGCTGGCATCGAAGACATTTCTGGGTTTGAGGGGTGACTACAAGATGTCAGAGAAAACCAACTTCGGATTTACATTCGTGAACTTAAGGCAGGAAACTCTTAACGACAAGGTAAGGATAGGCGAGGAACCGACAAACAATTCGATGTTCGGCGTTGATTTCACTACAGAGGTGAAGCCGAATTTTCTCACGAAGGTTTTGAACATGCTTCCCGGGTTCAACTCGAAAGAGGAATCGATACTTTCATTCAAGGGAGAGGTTGCTTACCTGACGCCTGACCCGAATACGAAGAAAAGCATGATACCACAGGACAACGGGGAGGCCATAGCGTATATAGACGATATGGAAGGCGCGAAGAAAATAGTTTCACTCGGTACGAGTTACGCGACGTGGTCGATGTCGTCACTGCCTATAGACAGCATTTATTCGGGAGTGGATTCGACTTTAAAGCAAAGCAAGCGCGGCAGGATGGCTTGGTACAACAATCCTAATACCGTAAGGGTAAAAGATGTATATCCGTTAAGGGACGTACAGGCGGGTCAGGACCTGATGACTCCTTTTGATATCTTTTTTGATCCGAAGCACAGAGGCACATACAATTACAATGAAGTTAACTATGATACCAATATTGTAAGCGATAAATGGAACGGAATAATGAAGTATCTGAACACGACGTCGAACGACCTTATAAGCGAGAACATAAATTACATTGAGTTTAACATGCGTGTTGAGAATATAGGCAATAAGCCTCTTAACGGCGCGAAATTTTATATCGACCTTGGAATTATTTCCGAAGACGCCATACCGAACGGAAAAACGGACACTGAGGACTCACTGGGGAACGGAATACTACAGGACGTTGAGGATATCGGTCTTGATTTTGAGAGAAATGAAAAGGAACTGGACAGGTTCAACGCGGAAAACGGGACGACTTATTCAATGGCGGAATATTTTGCGAAATACGGTGATTATGACCCCGGGCTTGATTCCAACAAAAATTCGTCAGGCACGAATATAGATTTTCTATCCATTAACGGCACCGAGAACAACCGTCAGTTAGACGCAGGCAAGCGGCCTGATTCGGAAGACCTTCACCGAGGCGGTCAGATGAGTCCTGTCAACAAGTACTTCGAATATGAAGTGAGTCTCGACACGACTAACAACAGGTATATTACCGGAAACGGGGCTCCCGGGAGCGGATGGTTCCAGTACAGGGTGCCGTTATCGGTTTACCAGAAGAATTTCCACGACGCTACATTCTCGAACGTCAAGTACATAAGGGTGTGGGTAAGGGGCGTGAACGATAAGGTGAAATTATCATTGGTTGATTTTAATCTCGTCGGCAATCAGTGGTTCAAGCCGAACAAGCAGGATTCATCATACAACATATCGGTCGTAAGCATCGAGGAAAACTCACAGATATACATGAGTCCCGTAGCGGGGGACGTTCTTAGGCAGACGATAAGAAACACGAGCGGCGTAAACACGAAATCCAACGAGCAGTCGTTGTCGATGACGGTCAACAATTTAACAGTAGGTCAGCAAAGGCTTGCGATAAAGGATTACCGCAGCCAGACACTTGACCTATTCAATTACAAAGTGATTAAGTTATTCGTAAACGGCGACCCGTCTTTAAACTATACGAACGAGTATATTTACGACGCTACTATGATTGTAAGGTTCGGTTCGGATTCGACAAATTATTACGAATACAGGGCGCCGATACATCCCGACATACGTCCGGGGCAGCCGTGGAACAATCTGAACGAAGTAAGCATAGTGTTCGCCGATTTGACGTCACTAAAAATTTCGAGGGATTCGACGAATCAGATAATAGACATGCCTGTGCCAAACGGACCGCCGGGTTCATATTACAGGGTAAGGGGTTCACCCGCGTTAACATCGATAAAGGAATTTGTCGTCGGGGTAGAGAAAAACCGAACGGGGATGAACGCGACCGTATCGGGAAGCATATGGTTCAACGAGATACGCGTATTGAAGGTTAACGACGATAACGGTTACGCGTACAACGTCAACACGAGCCTTAAGGTAGCGGATTTCGCAACAGTTGGATTCAACTATTCAAAAGTTGACCCGAACTTCCACGCGCTGGACACGCGTGCGGGTTCGAGGAACACGGGCACGAACTGGGACATCGGGATAACGGTAAACGCGCACAGGCTAATAAACAACGCGCTGGCCTCGTTCTTTTCGCCCGAATGGAAGGATTTCCTGAATTTCCCGATATCGATCCGGCACAGCGAGAGTATAATAAATCCGAAATACTATCCCGGTACGGACATCGAACTTGAGAAAGCGGCGGATGAAAAATACAGGCAGACATTATTAAGAACAAACGACGAAACATTAGCGGCTCGCGAGAGAGACAATTTCCTCAAGTCAGCCCAATCGCTCGCGATAAGGAACGATATATCCGTTACAGGAATGAGTTTCAAGTTTCCCGGCAATAATTATTTTGTTAGGACGATATTCAACGCGTTCACGATGAATTTCAACGGTTCATTCGGCTCGCAGCGCGACGTCACATATGCAAGCAAGACGGATTTCAACGTTACCGGCGGATTAGCGTACGCGACGGATTTTCAACTTGCCGAAAAGTTGAACCTTGATTTAGGGAAACTCATAAACTTAGGCGAGAAATACAAGGACGGTAAGATATACGCATTCTTCCCGTTCATCGGTCTCGTGCCCGCATACAGTTCGAATTTCACCGCCAATATAGATTTTTCGAGGTCAAGGGTAGAGTCGCGACAAAGGCTTTACAGTTTTGACGACCCGACGAGCAGGCAGTTTCACGCAAACAGGGGATTCGGATTCAACTGGAAATTCATAGAGAACTGGATAGTAGATTTGACGGGAACATACAACGTAAGAATCGGAAGCGACCTTACGCAACTGGAAACTACGAGGGATTCATTGACGCTTCAACGTCCAGACAGCGAAATAATCAAGGATATATTTTTCAATCAGGGGCTAATAAATTTCGGCAGGGACCTTGATTTCCAGCAATCGTCGACATTCAATCCGAAGGTAAATTTGCCGATAATAAGCAATTTCATGGAGGCGAATCTGGCATACAGCGTATCGTACGCCTGGACGAATCCGATATCGAACATTAACGTCGGGAGCAGTGTAGGATTTTCGAACACGATGACGGCAGGCGCGACGATAAAATTCTCAGAGATACTCGGGTTATTCGGCATCAAGAAGACGACGAACGAAAACAGGAATACTTTCAGAAGGGGCGCGGCGAGCAATTACGACGACAAGCCTGACCTCAAGGACATACTGAAGATACTCGGCACATTCATACCCGAGCAGATCACTATGAATTTCAACCAGACGAACGCGGTAACGAATCAGGGAGTTCTCGGCAAGCCGGGATTTACGAATTTCTGGGTGAACCTGAAAGCGAACGAGGATCAGGGACCGTCGAGGATGTACCAACTCGGTTTTGACCGCGACCCGGGAAAGAGAATCGGCGGATTAAGCCTGACAGACGCTTACAATTTATCGAACAACGTAACATTCAATACAACTGTCGCTCCGATATTCCCGCAGGAAATCCGTATGAGTCTAACGTTCAAGAAACTCTGGGGATTCAGCAATACAAATTCATTCACTACGGGACCTGACGGCAATGTTGCGACCATCAGCAATCTAAGCAGCAGCAAGACGGACGGCTACAGCATGTTTTTCGCGGGCAGTGTGGATGATTTTACATTTGAAAGTTCAAACGACCCGAACCAGAACGTAAAGAACATTACATCGTCATTCAAAAGCAGCATAGCATCGATGCCTTTCCCGAACTGGAACATAAACATATCGGGACTCGAGAAGATGCCGCTCTTTTCGGAACTGGCGACAAACGTCTCGTTCGAGAATTCATTCACATCGGAGTACAACGAGGCATCATATCTGGACATTACATCAGGAAGCGAAGTAATACAAAGGCAGACAGTAACTCAGTCGTTCAATCCTTTAATAGGGCTAAATATTACTTTCAAGCAATTGATGGGAGGCAGCCTGTCAGCGAGCATACGAATAAACAAATCCACGAGCAATACGCTGACTCCGACGAGCAGCATGATACAGGTAACAAAGACGAGCGACTGGAGCATAAACGCGAATTACGCGAAGGCGGGATTCGAAATACCCCTATTCGGGCTTTCACTGAAGAACGACATAACATTCTCTCTTACGATGTCCAAGAATGTGAGTGAGCCTACGGATTACAAATTTACGACCGAATATTCGACGCCGCAGAAAGTACCCGGAAACGGTTCGACGGTAACGACATTCAACCCGTCAATCTCGTATTCATTGAGTTCAAAGGTGCAGATGCAGTTATTCTACAAGTACATAAAGACAGAGCCGACTGAAGGAAACGCTAACACTGCTCCGCGCACATCGAACGAAGGCGGTCTTAACATACGCGTAACGATACAGTAATTATTCCGCCGAAACTTTAATTTCGCCGTCGATAATTTTCTTTTTGATTCCTTCGACTTTTTCCTTTACTTCAGGACTGATAAGATTTTTATTGTTATCATCGTAAACGTAGCCAACGCCGTTATCTTTAAGTCCGAGAGATTTAATTCCCCCCTTAAAAGAGCCGTTCTTCATATCGAGAATAGTGTTATAGATAATCTCGTCGACTACTTTCACCATACTGGTAAGAACGAAGCCGGGGGCTTCAGTGTACTGGTCGAGGTCAACGCCGATAGCGAACTTCTTATTTTCTTTCGCGGCTTTAAATACGCCAATTCCCGAGAGTCCCGAGGCGTGGTAGATGATATCGGCGCCGCTTGAATACTGACTGATAGCGATTTCTTCCGCCTTACCGGGATTTTTAAATCCTTCGCCCGTAACGCTGACGTACGAAACGAATATTTTGCATTCGGGGTCAATATACTTCGCGCCCTGAACGAAACCTTTTTCAAATTTGCGAATGAGAGCGGATTCCATACCGCCGACGAAGCCGAGTTTTTTCGTCCTGGAAGTTAGGCAGGCGAGCGCGCCGACGAGGAAGGAGCCTTCTTCTTCCTTGAATTCGAGAGCGACGAGGTTATCGGGAATTTTAACATTAGGATTAATCGAATAATCAACGCAGCCGAATTTTTTATCGGGGAAATCCTGAGCGATTTTAGTAATGTCTTCGGTAAAAATAAAACCGACTCCGAAAATCAGGCTTATATCGGGTTTGCTGGCGAGTTTACGGAGCGCAGATTCTCGGTCCGCGCCGTCGCCCGGGTCGATAACTTCAAAGTCGATTCCGAAATCTTTTTTTGCCCGTTCGAGACCTTTATACGCGGCATCGTTGAACGACTTGTCGCCTCTTCCTCCGACGTCAAAAACGAGACCGACTTTAAATTTAGACTTATCCGAATTAGTGTTTGATTTATCTTCCTTTTTCCCGCACGAGGAAATCATAACTGCCGCTATGAGCAGCGCCGTAAAGAAAATTCTTTTCATAGTTATTTGTTTTATTATTCCTGAACAATGTGATGAAGCCTGCAACGGGCTTCGTAATGGTTTTCGGCGCCGACGAGGACCCTGTCGGTGCTTTTAGAAACTCTCTGAGTTCTGTTCGCCGGAGCGCCGCAGACAACGCAGACGGCGAGAGTCTTGGTTATGTATTCGGCAACCGCGAGAAGTTGCGGCATCGGCTCGAAAGGCACGGCTTTATAGTCCTGGTCGAGACCCGCGACGATGACGCGTTTTCCCGAATCGGCAAGCGCCTGACATACATCGACGAGATTGTTATCGAAGAACTGGGCTTCGTCTATACCGATTACTTCCGTTTCAAAACTTTTTTCAAGAATCTCATCCGCGTTTTCAATCATTTCGGACGGGAAGGACTGTTCGCTGTGGGATACGATTGAGAACTCACTGTATCTATCGTCGATTTTAGGTTTAAAAACTTTTACGCGCTGTCTGGCGATTTCGGCTCTACGGATGCGCCTTATCAGTTCTTCGGTTTTTCCGGAGAACATACTGCCGCAGATAACTTCAATGTGTCCGGTCTTTTTAAACGTTCTAATCTGCAGGTGTTCATTCATATCCATCGACGGAATTCCTTTCTATTTTAATTTAAACTTATGAGGAAAAAGGTTTTGCAGTTTGTAAATCTGATATTTCGTTTTTGATTTCACTAGTATTACATCCATATTATCCGAAAACTCCGCGAGGAACTGCCTGCAAGCGCCGCAGGGGAAAGCGAATTCGGAACTATCGGAAGAAATCGCGACAGCCTTGAATTTCTTCTGTTTGTCGGTAATCGCTTTTACGGCGGCTACTCTTTCTGCGCAGATAGTAAGCGAATAAGAGGAGCACTCGACGTTTGCGCCGTAGTAAATTTTGCCTTTATTGGTAAGAAGCGCGACGCCTACCCTGAACTTCGAATAAGGCGAATGCGAGAATTTTTTCGCCTTAAGCGATTCGCTTATTAATTTTTCGTACATCAGATATAAAAGTTAATTTCAGATTGTATCCGAGGTTATTTCAAGACAGAATCAATC
>DATMXZ010000133.1:0-2330 GCA_035561235.1 Ignavibacteria bacterium | reverse complement strand
TATATTTACAGTATTTAGCGTCATTTTTAGCTTTGCTCAGGAAAAAAACGGAGGAATATCTGGAAAGGTTCTTGACAGGGTATCACAGCAGCCTGTTTCAGATGTTGTTGTCGAGATCATAGGTCTGAATTTAAAAAAGGGAACGGACGAGCGCGGTTTCTTCTATTTCGAGACGGTATCGCAGGGAACTTATTCGCTTAGGTACACTTCAATCGGTTATCAGATGCTCGTAAAGGATAATATTGTCGTCAATTCGGGTGTTATCGCGGAGGGTACGGCGGAACTGAATATTATCGAGACAGACGAGATAGTGGTAGAGGACGAAAGGTTTACGAAACCCGGTGATATTTCCTCGTCGTTTAAAAGTCTTACTTTCGAAGAAATCAGAAGCGCTCCGGGAGGTTTTGAAGATGTCGGCAGAGTAGTTCAGTCTCTGCCGGGCGTATCGTTCGTGAACGACGGGAGAAACGACTTGATAGTAAGGGGAGGCTCGCCCTCTGAAAATCTATTCATAGTGGACAACTCTCCGATACCGAACATCAATCATTTCGGCTCACAGGGCGCGACGGGCGGTCCCATCAGCATAATCGAACTTAGTTTCATACGCGACGTGAGTTTCATAACGGGCGGTTTTTCGGCAAGATACGGTGACAAACTTTCGTCGGTTCTCGAAATAAAACAAAGAGAAGGAAGCCGCATCAAATTCATGGGTGACATCAATTTAAGCGCGACGGGATTCGGAGCGATATTCGAAGGTCCCATCGGACAGCAGAAGAAAGGCTCCTGGCTTGTTTCGGCGAGGAGAAGTTACCTAGATTTGATTTTTAACGCAGCGGGATTCGGGTTCGTGCCCGAATATTATTCGTTTCAGGCAAAAGGGGTTTATGACCTCAACAAGAATAATTTCCTGACCGTGAACCTCATTGGCAATCTTGACAACGTAAGGTTCAATAATGATGATGATGAAAAGAAACAGGACAATGCAGTGCTGCTTGACAACGACCAGAAGGGTTACGTCACGGGAATAGAATTGAAAACTCTGCTGTCTCCGAAATCTTATTCGCTGGTAAACCTCACGAGGAATTACACGAGTTATAACTACACGGGGCGCGATACGGGGCAGACGGTTTTTTTCACGAACAAGTCGAAGGAAGGCGCGACATCGCTTAAGGCTGAATATTTTCTTCAGCCTTTCAAGAGCAGCCAGTTCAGCGCAGGTATCGAGGGCAAGTTAATAAATTTAAACAACGAGATACTTAAAAATACGGATACACTGAATTACATTAATCCCGAAACAGGAGGAAGGTATATCCTTGAGGCAGTGAATATTAACGATAACACGAACACGTTTAAAGGCGCCGCTTTCGTGCAATGGACGCAGAGCGTTGGCTCATTGCTGAAACTCAACGCGGGTCTGCGTTACGACTATTTCGACTTCATCGACAGGAAGAACTATGTTTCCCCCAGGTTGTCGGGTTCGCTGAACATTCTTCACGATTTATACCTCAACCTGAGTTACGGAATTTTCTACCAGTCGCCGTCATACATCTGGCTCGTATCAAACAGGGAAAACCGAAGTCTCGAAAATATCAGGGCGGACCATTACGTCGCAGGACTCGAATACAATATACTGCCTGATATGAAGGCAACCGTCGAGTTCTATTATAAGAATTACGACAGGTATCCCGTGAGCACCGCGAGGCCTTATTTCATACTCTCGAACAGCGGCGGGGATTACGAAACGGAAAACAACTTCGGATTGGAGCCGCTGATTTCGGCGGGAACGGGATATTCAAAGGGAATAGAAATTTTTATACAGAAAGCGCTTTCAAATAATTACTATTTCAATATCAATTTGTCGGTCTTCGCCGCAAAATACAAATCGCTTGACGGAATCGAAAGAAACAGCGATTTCGATAACGGCCTGCTTTTCACGGCATACGGCGGGTATTTGTTCGGCGACGGCTGGCAGTTTTCCGGAAAGTTAAGGTTTGCAGGCGGCAGACCTTATACGCCGATTAATCCGAATGACGGTACGCAACTAGTATCAGAATACAATTCGGCGAGACTTCCCGATTATTATTCGGTTGACGTCAGGCTGGACAAGAAATGGAGTTTCAGCAAATGGACGCTTGTAACTTATATCGATATTCAAAATCTGACGAAAAGGAAATCCGTGACGAAATACAGTTGGAATAAGTACAGGAAGGAAATAAAACAGAATGAAGGAATCGGAATACTGCCGTCAATCGGAATCAACGCTATGTTTTAGCAGAAGATGTTATTTATTTATAACTTTCTATAAACGGCTGAAATAATTAGTTTACAAG
>DATMXZ010000132.1:0-2882 GCA_035561235.1 Ignavibacteria bacterium | reverse complement strand
ATTCAATATTATGTTTCTTTGTTCCCTACTCCTTTTACTGATAAACCTGTAAATCTAATGTTATGCTCAAAAGCGTAAATAATCTCTTCGTTCTGCCTGCTGCATTGATAATTATATTTCTTGCAACCTCATTTTCCTTTTCACAACTCGTTAATGATTTTAAGGTGAATGATGACAGTACTAACACATCTCAAGATCACGCCTCGCTGGGTGTCGATGGAAACGGAAATTTTGTGGTTGTATGGTATGATTGGAGAAATTCAAACGAAGAAATCTTTTGTCAGCTATTCAATTCGCTTGGACAAAAGACCGGCAGCAATTTCTGTCTGGTGTCACCCGGCTATTCACCAGATGTTGCTGTCAGAAAAGACGGGAGTTTTGGTTTGTGCTGGGTTGATTCTTTTCCGAAATTCAGATTATTCAATAAAAATGGCGTACCGATTTCGAACGTAATAAAAATAGATAGCGTCAATTTTCCGCAAGCAAATACTCCCTCCATTGCCTGCGATTCAAGCGGTAATTTCGTTGTCGTTTTTCAGAGGAAAATTACGTTAACTTATTTAAATATACATTTTCAACTTTTTGATTCATTGGGAAATAAGGTGGGAAGCGGGGGCAGGGTAAATGATGATACATTGAGTATGATTGTCCATAAAAGTTTTGATGTTACGAAACGGCGAGACGGTAGTTTTATTGTGACCTGGCAGGACTATAGAATGTATTCACTGAACGGAACGGATGATATATATATCCAGATGTATGACAGGTTTGGCGGTAAAATCGGGAACAACGCAAGGGTGAATAATGATACGGTTATGCTTGACTATCAGCATCTTCCAAAAATAACATCCGATGATGCAGGAAGGTTTGCAGTTGTTTTTACTGAAATACCAGACGCAACAGGTATTGCATATAATCTACTACAATTATATAACCCCAATGGCATGCCATACGGAAATAATATTCGATTCTCAAACAATGGCACTGAACAATACCCGCAAATATGCAAAAAAAGCAATGGAGATTTGGCGGTAAGTTTCGAGAGGAATCCGGGCTCGGCAAATGTTCCTTATATGCAAAGAATGGATGCATCGGGAGGATTAATTGGGACACCTTTCCTGGTAAGTAATCAATACCCGAATTCATTAAAAGGCGTGGGGGGGATTTCAATATTTAATGATAAAATTATTACGGTATTCGTCGACAATCGGTTTGGTAATTTCGATGTATTTTTCAATATCCGCTCATTCATTAAACCCGACAGCGTTGCGGCGGTAAGGAATATATCAACTTTAAATCCGAACAAATTCAAACTTCATCAGAATTATCCCAATCCGTTCAACAGCGTTTCGAAAATAAAATTCGAAATCGCGAAATTGGGTGATGTTAATATAACCGTTTACGACATACTTGGAAAAGAGGTCTCATCATTAGTAAACGAAAAACTTAAACCCGGAACATACGAAACTTTCTTTGACGGCAGCGGCTTGTCTTCGGGTATATACTTCTGCCGTTTGATTGTAAATACTGAGAGTAAAGATTTTAAGAAAATGATATTGTTGAAATAGATTCATTTATAACAAATAAATTTTTAAATTTAAATACTGGAAAATATCCGGGAGAAATTAAGAATTACATAATGAAAATAGGAAACAACAATATAATAATAGTAATGTTCTTATCGCTCCTGTTCTCGTATCCCTTGTGCTTGCGCTCACAACTCGTTAATGATTTTAAGGTGAATGATGATAGTACATTGACAGCACAGGACGAAGGCAGATTAGGTGCTGACGCTAATGGTAACTTTGTTGTTGTCTGGAGAGATTCAAGGACTTCACCATACGGCATTTATTGTCAAAAGTTTAATTATAACAGTCAAAGAATAGGGAACAACTTTTTATTAATATCAAACACAAGTACGCCGGAAATTGCTGTGAGAAAGGACGGAAGTTTTGGTATAATGTTCAAAGACTCGGTTCCGAAATTCAGATTATTTAACAATTCCGGAATTCCATTATCGAATATTATTGTCTTGGATAGTTTAAGAGACTGGGGTATAGGTTCTTATTCCGTATCCAGCGATTCAATCGGCGCTTTTGTAGTAGTACACGAAATACGATATGCTCCAAATAATGTTAATATATATTATCAATTAATAGATTCACTCGGCAATAGACTTGGAAATAGAACGCGAGTAAATGATGATACAACGATAACCGGTCGACATACCAATCCTGTGGTTACGAAAAGAAGAGACGGCAGTTTTATAGTTGCCTGGCAGGACCCGAGACCACCAGCTGTACAAAACGGTGATGATATATATATGCAGATGTTCGATAAAAACGGGAATAATATCGGAAACAACACAAGGGTGAATAATGATACGGTTATGCTTGACTATCAGCACTTTCCAAAAATAACATCAGACGATGCGGGAAGGTTCGCTATTGTTTTTACGGAAATATTAGATGTAAGCGGTTCAACATATAACTTACTGCAATTATACAACCCCGACGGTTCTCCGAATGGAAATAACATTAGATTTTCGAATAACGGTTCCGAGCAGTATCCTCTCATTAGTAAAAGGAGCAACGGCGATATGGTCGTCAGCTTCAGGAGAGATGCTGTATCGCAATACGTTCCATATATACAGCGTATTCTGTCAAACGGTTCAAATCTGGGTAGCCCGTTTCTTGTTACGGATTATTACACGTCATCGGGAAAAGTTACTTCCTCGATTAGCCTGTTCAACGATAAAATAATTACAGTTTGGAATGATAACCGGTTTGGGAATCCTGATGTTTTCTTCAATATCCGCTCATTCATTAAACCCGACAGCGTTGCGGCGGTAAGAAATGTTTCAACCTTAAAACCGGATAAGT
>DATMXZ010000131.1:0-9692 GCA_035561235.1 Ignavibacteria bacterium | reverse complement strand
GATTTCAGGGCTCGCTGTTTATGCCGCGGGTTTTATAAAAAGAGAGAAGAACATTGCTTAAATTCTGCAAAATATTATTTTTATTAATATTTGTATCCGCGGCGTTGTACGCACAGGAGGATTCGCTCGTCGGAAAACTTGAATTGAATCTTTCGAACGCCCCTTTGATGGATTCGTCTCTTTTTAACGTGTTTCCGAAAAAATTCAACACAAGGAAAATTGCACTTGTTCTAAGCGGCGGAGGAGCGCGCGGATTGGCGCAGATAGGTGTTCTTGAGGTATTTGAAAAACACGATATAAATGTTGACCTTATAGTCGGAACCAGCATCGGCGCGATTACCGGCGGTATGTACGCGTCGGGTTACACTCCGGGCGAACTAAGGGACATAACAAAGTCTATAGACTGGGAATCGAAACTGACGCTCACGCGGAAGTACGAGCGCGAATTTCTTTTCGTTGACCAGAAAAAGCAGCAGGACAAGGGATTCCTGTCGTTTTCATTCGACGGAATCCGGCCGCTTCTCCCTACCTCGCTCTCCTCGGGTCAGCAGATTGCGGAACTTTTCAACCTGTATCTGCTTAACGCGAGGCACAAGCCAAAAAAAGATTTTTTCTCCTTGAGGATACCGTTTTGCGCCGTCGCGACGGACCTTAACAAGGGTGAGAGGGTTGTGCTGAAAGACGGGAATTTAAGCGAGTCGATAAAGGCTTCATTTACATTTCCGCTGCTTTACTCACCGACAAGAGTGAAAGGAAGAGATTTGGTTGACGGAGGGCTTACAGCGAATATTCCCGTGGATGTTGCGAAACAGTTGGGCGCGGACCTTGTTATCACGGTCAATTCAACCAGCCCTCTGAAGAATACGGAAGAGTTACAGAATCCAATAAACACGGCCGACCAGATTCTTTCCATTACACTCGCACAGTTGAATGCCGAGCAGTTGAAAAATTCGGATTTCATAATAACACCTGAAATCTTCAATATTAATTCCACGGATTTTGGTTACGCAGATTACATGATTGAGAAAGGAAAACTCGCGGCACAAGACCAGATAAACGCAATAATCGGAAGGATTGACACACTGGAATCCAATGCCTCGGAAAATTTCAATAATTTTCTTTTCAACGGAACCGTTACATTCAGATGCGAATTGCTTCCCGATTCACTGAAAAACGCGATTATACGCGAGCAGGAAAATAATTTTGTAAGGTACGTTACGATAGAAAAAAGGCTAAGGGATATTTACAAAACAGGTTTTTTCAAAAATGTGCGCGCAAACATATACACGGATAATTCACGGAGCAGGATTGAATACACTGCGGATAACTACGCGAAACTGAACGGTATAAAGATAATATTCAATAACGGAGGCGACACAAGACTGTTCGACTACAGGATAAAAAGAACCGATTCTCTCAACACAGGAGTCTTTGCTTTTTCACAGTTGTCGGCGACAAATAAAATATCGGATGATATTTCGGACGCCGTTACTACGCTGATTTCAGAGTTCGGCAATAAGGCAATATCGTACCGCTGCAACAACAAGAGACTTTACGCGCTGTACAGCGACCTGCTCGGGAGTTTAAGGGAAAAAGGCTATTCCCTCGTCGATATTTCCAAATTCTACCTTGACGAGAATACAGGAATTCTCGAGATAGAATTCTCCGACGGAAAGATTTCGGATATTAAAATTATAGGCAACGACCTGACGAAAAGTTCGCTTATTCTGAGCGAAACGTACGTTAACACGAACAAGCCGGTGAAACTGAGAGACCTGAAGGAAAGCCTCGGAGGGATATACGGAACGAGTCTTTTCACTCAGACGAGCCTCTCCATTAGTTATCCGAAGTCCAAGCCTGTGCTCGACATCTACCTTGTCGAGAAAAGCGCGAAGAACCTGTACATATCCTTCAGGGCCGATAACGAAAGGAAATTGCAGGGATATGTTTCGCTCAGAAATGAGAATCTATTCGGTACGGGCAATGAAATCGGGGGAATAATAAAAGGCGGACTGAGGGACAGAGAATATAAACTAGAGTTATTATCGAATAAATTCTTCGGCACTCCGCTCACCTACAATCTTTCGGGATATTATAAATTTCAGAATTATTTTGACTATATAGAGACCACGGATGACGCGGAAAAGACATTAACGAGACAGCAGACAGGCGAATACAGAAACATCAGATACGGCGGAAGTTTTAAAGTAGGCACACAACTGGAGAAATTCGGCACCCTGTTTACCCAGATAACTCTCGAGAATGTATCAAGAACACAATTGCAGGGAAACATACCCCAAATATCCGACCTGAACCTGTTTAAACTTAATGTCGGGGGCAGAATCGACACAGAAGACAAATCCCCGTTCGCGAATTCGGGAACGGTACTGAATTATAATTACGAATCATCGAGGAACAGCCTTTCAGGCGGTGTAACGTTTACAAAATTTTATTTTGACATAACGCACAGCATACCTGTTGCTTCATCGCACATATTAAAGCCGAAGTTCATATTCGGTTTCGCGGATAAGACGACGCCTGATTTTGAGTTGTTCTCTCTCGGGGGTGAGAATTCATTTTACGGCATGGTCGAGGACCAGTTAATGGGAAGACAAATTCTACTCGCGTCATTGGAGTACAGATACAAACTTCCCTTGCAGATATTCTTTGATACATATTTTTCTTTCCGCTATGACATTGGAAGAATATGGGAAAATTCAGACGACATCAGGTTCAAGGACCTGAGACACGGTCTCGGACTGGCGGCGATGTTCAATACGCCCATCGGCAAAGCGAGTTTTTCGGCGGGAAAGACATTTTTATTGACCAATGGATTTTCAAGGGGAAGCATTATCTGGGGACAGTACACATTTTACTTCTCCATAGGTTACGATATATAGAACAATGAGATTTTTTTTACGTATTTAAATAAAGGGAATTTTGAGATTTATAAACAAATACAGCGATTATACACTTAGGTTTTTCATTGTATTGATTACCGTTTATTGCCTTATCGCAGGCGGTATACCGGTCTTTTATTCCCTATTCACGAATAAACTGACAATAGACGACTGCGTTAAAACGAACGTCAGTGTCGATTCGAAAACGTTTATCGAGGTCCAGCAGATACTGAAGAACGGCGCCGCCGAGAAAGCAGGGATTCTGGAAGGAGACAGGATTATCGCCGTGAACGGCATTGAAATCAACGACCTTACCGAATTTCAAAACATTCTCAGCAGCATTCCTCCAGGAAACGATGCTGTTTATCTTATACTGCGAGGCGGCATGCCGATGGAAATTTCGGTCAGCGTTCACAGGTATTTCCATCTAATATTCTACATCTTCGTGGCATTTGGTTTCGGTTTCCTGTTCAACGGATTTTTCGTGGGAATATCCAAGCCGAAAGAACTTACCTCGCAGATATTTTTCCTTCTCTCAGCCGCGGCTTCGCAGGGATTTCTATCGTACGGAGGTGTATGGTATTATGTAGGCAAGATTGAGTATCTGATGGTAAGTTATTTCGTCGCAAGTATTTTCATCTATCCCCTGTTGTTCCATTTCTTCTCAGTCTATCCGCTGTACTATGACATTCGGAAAAGAAAGTTTAAAATATTTTTAGTTTACCTTGCGGCAGTGCTTATAAATTTGCCCGCGTTCTTCATAGATGTATACATCCATCTGGTGAATACGCGATTCATTGACCTGTTGTTCACCTATTACCCGCTGCTCTTCATCGCTGCAAGCATCGCGCTCTTCATGAAATCCTACAATAAGATTCAGGACAAAGAGGAGAGAAAGCCTCTGAGGATACTGCTCATAGGAGTATTCGTAGGGTTCCTCGGTCTTATTTATTATTATGTAATTTTTCCTTTAATGCTTCCGAAAATGAGCATGAATCCGATAACGAGAGTACCAATCGTGCTCGTACTTGCAATACCCCTTGCATTCGGTTATTCCATCTACAAGTACAAAATTCTCGACACGGAATTTTTCGTTAAACGGGGAATAGTATTCGGAATTGTCACTGCAGTTACTATTTCCGGTTACATGATATTGATTACGATGATAGACAACCTGTTCGATTCTTACAATCTGAAGAACAAGCAGTTGATTACGGTGCTTATAATCGTCCTCGTAATATTCTCGTTCAGTTACGTGACCAAACTAATTAAAGTATTCGTCGATAAAAAATTCTACAAGGCAAGGTATAATTACAGGAAATCTCTTCTGGATTTTTCGAATGAACTTCCATTGCTGAACAGCATAGATGAAGTATGCACAAAACTCTGCGGAATGCTTAAGCAGAACATGGGAGTTGAAAGCGTAGAACTGCTTTTGACCGACAGCAAATACAGGTATCAGAACACATCGCCCGACATCGCCATCAGAAACTCTCTGTTTTTGAAACTGATATTTAATAAATCCTACGAGCCCAGATATTTACAGGAGCAAGCCCTTCGTGAGATATCCGTTCCGAAAGAGCAGATAGCCGCGATTAAAGAAAGCGGATACGTTCTCGCCGTACCCATAACGGTAAAAAACGAACTCGCGGGCGCTCTTTTAATGGGAAGCAAGCCGGAGAATACGCCCTATTCCGACGAGGACAGCGATTTGCTGAAGACCATTTGCTCTAATATTTCGATAGCGATTGAAAATTCTAGATTGCGTGAAGAGGAATACAAGAAGAACCTCATAGAGGAGGAACTCAAGATTGCAAAGAACATACAGGAAGGACTTCTACCGGTAAATTCATTCAAGTTCGATAATATTGAAATATCCTGTCTTTCAAAACCGGCGCGAATAATCGGCGGAGATTTCTACGACGTCATACAAATAGACGAGACAAATATACTCGTTGTAATCGCGGACGTATCGGGCAAGGGTCTTCCCGCGGCACTATACATGGCAAAGGTTCAGGCGCTAATAAGATTCGCATCCAAGATATTCAAGAGTCCACGGGACATAATGATAGAAGTAAACAAGCAGGTTTTCGACAGATTCGAAAAGAGATCATTTGTAACGGTATCGCTCGGGCTGTTCAACCTGAATACCCGGAAAGTAAAATTCATCAGGGCGGGTCATAATCCCGCGATATTTGCAAGAAACGGCAGCATCGAACTGCTTAACACGAGAGGAATCGGTCTCGGACTGGATAAGGACGAACTCTTCAAGAATTCGCTTGACGAGTATGAAATTGAATTCGGGAAAGACAGCATGCTTTTCTTTTACACTGACGGGCTGAACGAGGCGATGAACAAGGAAAGAGAGGAATTCGGCATGGAACGGCTCATTAACATTCTAAAACAGCACAAAAAGATGACTCCTTCGGAATTAAGCAGTAACCTGATAAATGAAGTTGACGCATTTTCTGAGAATGCCGAGCAGCACGACGACATAACTTTAGTGGTTGTAAAAACGTATTAATATTAAGATGAAGTTTTTAGATAAAATACAGGAAAGCAACTTGAGATTCTTCGTGGTATTCTTCTCATTGCTATGCCTTATTTTAAATGTCGTGGCGTTCGAGAACAACTTCTTCTCACGCAGGATGACAACGGACGATTGTCTCTGGATACCGAAAGGCGACTCACTTAGCCGCGAGAGCACACTGCTGATAACGCAGATAATACCGGGAGGCGTCGCAGACCAGGCCGGGCTGAAAGACGGCGACCTCCTCGTCGCGATAAACGGACGCACGTTCAGCAACACGGTTTCCGCAATGGACCTGCTGAACCAGTACAGCAATCAGTTCATAACTTACACGGTAATCCGCGGCGGGGTTATGATAGATGTAGATATTTGGGTTTACAAGTTTGTAAGCATAAGTTTTCTGATTTTCTGGGTAGTAGGTCTGGCGTTTCTTTTCGTCGGCACGCTTGTCGGGTATTCAAAACCTAAAGAACTCACTTCAAGGCTCTTTTTCTTCCTGTCCTGCTCCGCAGCGACAGGGCTCGTGCTGTATTCAGGCATTAATCCTGCCGGTGCAGTAAGAATTGACAACCTAGACAGCGTATCGGCGTTTCTATATCTTATGATGAACAGGGTTTACGCATTCGCCATGGTGCTTATTCCCCCTTTGTATGTGCATTTCTTCATGACATATCCGATAAAATATGATTTTAAAAAGAGAAGATTGTTCCTTCTGGTTCTTTATGCACTTGTTCTGATACCCCTGATTGCAGTATTTATCGCCGGCGCGAAGATACAGGGAATATTGTCATTTTATCTGGTTAAAGTCATTCCAGTGCTATATTTCGTAATCGGCACCGTTTTATTCCAAAGGTCTAAGGGAAAGATAACCGACGCGGGTCTCCTGAAATCGCTGTCAATTATCAGCAAGGGATTTCTGCTCGGAGGTATCGGAATCACTTATTATCTGGTTTTTTCTTTCGTGAACAAGGATCCGTATTTTTTAATTAATCCTCTTTACCTTCTGCCGAACGCTCTGGTGCTGGCAATACCGATATCTTTCGGATTTTCGATTATTAAATACAGGATTCTCGATACCGAGTTCATAGTGAAGAAGAGCATAGTATTCGGCATAGTGACGCTTATCATTATTACGGTTTACCTCGTACTCGTGTACCTGATGAATTCTTACTTTAAGGAAATTTTCAAGGGCAGCAATCAACTTCTCATAATCACTTTCATTATCTTTTTTACTTTCTCTTTCGATTATGTGAATAAGTTCGCGAAGGATTTCGTTGACAGGCAATTCTACAGGGAGAGATACAATTACAGGAAAGCCCTTCTAAATTTCACAAAAGAGACGTCATACATAAACGACATTACCGACCTTATTTCGAACATTAAAGATTTTCTGCGCGATACAGTCGGCATAACCGAATTCAATCTGCGCGTTTTCAATGCAAAATACATCAAGGCGCTCGACCTAAGCCAGGATAAGAAAATTGACGTTCTCCTGAAGAAGATTATCATGGACGGAACGGAGCCTGTACTCGTCAACGCTTTAAAGGTCAATGAAATGGGATTATCGGAAGACGAGATTACGCTGCTTAAGGAAAGGAACATAAAACTTCTGATTCCGATATACCTGAAGAACGAACTTCTCGGCACGCTTACTTTCGGTGATAAAAAATCCGGTAAGGCATTCTCCGATGAAGATATCGACTTATTGAAATCATTTGCGTCCCAGAGCGCCATAAGCCTAGAGAACTCACGCCTGTTGAAGGAACAGGCGGACAAGCAGCGTTACGAAGAAGAAGTAAACATCGCCGCGAGAATACAAAGCAGTCTGCTTCCGAAGACCTGCGAGATTCATCCGCGTCTCGAAATATGCGGATTCGCCCAGCCGGCGGAAAACATAGGCGGAGATTTCTTCGATATTATAAGAATGAGCGAGAATAAGATTCTCGTCGCGATAGCAGACGTTTCCGACAAGGGAATTCCCGCCGCGATGTACATGTCACAGGTACAGGCGATGATACAGTTTGCATCGAGCATATTCGAATCGCCGAAAGACATACTAGTCGAGATAAACAAGCAGATATTCGAGCAGATGGATAAGTATTCGTTTGTTACGGTGTTAATTGCCTTGTTTGACCTCGATTCTTTAAAAGTAAGAACGGCAAGGGCGGGTCATTCCCCTCTTTTGCAGATAAGGGATAACAGTGTAAACAGAATTTATCCAAAAGGCATCGGAGTCGGGCTTGAGAAGAACGAGTTTTTTGCAGCGAATATCGAAGAAACGGAATCCGAACTCGTGAAAAACGACCTTTACTTTTTGTATTCGGACGGACTGTCGGAAGCAATGAACGATAAAAAAGATTTGTATTCACCTGAAAGGCTCGAAAAGAAATTGTTGGAGTTCAAAGATTCAGACACGGAAACGATAAAGAGCAACATTCTTTCAGACGTTGAAGACTTCAGAAACAACACGCCGATAAACGACGACATCACTTTTGTCGCTATAAAGGTAAAGTGATTCTTCACGCAAGCGACATCAAAAGACCCGGCGTGAATAAAAACTCAATCTATTTTAAGTTAATCGAAAATTTTCCTGTAAACGTGGCAGTACGGTTTTTTCCCAGTCACGTTGTAATAATCCTGATGATAATCTTCCGCCCTCCAGAACTTGTTCGCTTTCGTAACTTCCGTCGCGACTTTGTATCCTTTATCCGATAATATTTTAATAATGTTATCCGCAGTTTTCTTTTGCTCATCGTTCAGGAAAAAGACTCCCGAGCGATACTGTTCTCCTACATCGGGTCCCTGCCTGTCGACCTGGGTAAAATCATGTATTTCAAAGAAAAGTTTTGCGAGTTTTTCGTACGTGACTTTAGAGGGGTCAAAAATAATTTCAAGCGCTTCCGCGTGTCCCGTAGTACCCGTACAAACTTCCTTGTAAGTCGGATTTTCCTTATGTCCGCCTATATACCCTACCGTGGTTTTTATAACACCGGGCTCGTTCATCATCAGATACTCCACACCCCAGAAGCATCCGCCGGCGAAATACGCCGTATCGGTTTTTGTTTCAGACATTTTGCCGTATGGAATGAATTTCAATGAAATCGAATTAACGCAGTGCCTCGTGTCCTTTTTCGTGAATCCCTCACCGAGGAAAACATGTCCGAGATGCGCTCCGCAGTTTGCGCAAATGATTTCCGTTCTCATCCCGTCCTTATCCGGAACGCGGGAAACCGCTCCCGGGACCTCATCGTCGAAACTCGGCCATCCGCATCCGGAATCGAATTTGTCGTTCGATTCGTATAGTTTCGCGTCGCACCTCTTGCAGACATAATAACCGTTACCTTTGAAATCATAATACTCGCCCGTAAATGGTCTTTCAGTGCCTTTCCTTAAAATGACCTGTTCTTCTTCGGGAGTAAGTTTGTTATACTTCTTTGTTGAGTCCATTTTTACATTATTATCGATTATCGTATCCGCCGATTTTTTCTCCGAACATCCGAGAATAATCAAGACGGAAAGTAAGATTGTTATTTTATACATATTAATGCCGCTTTATGTATAAAACGAAATGAAATGAGTTAAAATTCCGAAAGCGGTCAATCAATTTCGCATATTAAACCGCGTCCGGATATTATGGCGCAAGATTCACTTATCATTGGACGATACCCATTTACAATCGAGAATCATTTCTTCTGCTGCTCAATCCTCTTGTTAAGAGAATCGAGTTCAATCTGCATTTGCTTTAGTTTTTCGTCCTGCTGCCTGCTTTCTTTATCAAGGCTGTCGAGTGACTTTCCGAGTTTTTCCTGAGCCGCTTTCAGGCTGTCCGCGCTCTTTTTTATTTCGAGTTTCCTTTTATCGTCATCCGTCTGCTTCGTGCATCCGGATAAGAGGAAGAGCGCCATCACAATAACAATAAGATACTTCATATTCATTAAATCAATTTTCGGGTTTTTTAAAAAAATATTATAGATGTACTGCCAAAAGGTCATTACAATACGTCCATATACTAACAGGTTTTTCAATCCAAATTCTTATTAAGAGAGTCAAGTTCAATCTGTAATCTCATAAGTTCTTCAGTTTTTCTTTTATCCATAGAGTTGAGGCTGTCCAGAGTACGGTCAAGATTGGTCATCAGCACCCTGAGACTATCCACACTTTTTTTAAGCAATTTCAAGTCTTGATTTTTCTTCTCCGAGTTTAATGACGAAGAACAGCCTGCAGTGGTCAGGCAAAACAAAAGAATGAGTATTATATATTTC
>DATMXZ010000130.1:0-12942 GCA_035561235.1 Ignavibacteria bacterium | reverse complement strand
AGATTTCCTCATCTGGTTATCTGAAATATCAAATTTTATCAAAATTCCGGAATATGCGACGTCCATCCCGGACAAACTGTACAATCTTTTAGAACTTGTCGATACGCATTACACAAATCTGGAAGAAGACAGTAAGAGCAAGATTAACAGCCTGAGATTAATTGCAGAGGACCTCAAGAAATCAAACGAACTACTGCTTGCCGAATCGAAGAGGCAAAAGTTTATTTATCTGACTTTAAAGGAAATACTTCTTATCCTTCTACAGTATCTCGGGAAAAAAGTAGATAACATCGAGGGATTGAGTATGGAGCAGATGCTGGACTCGATTTCCGCTCTCGTTAAAGAAATACAGAATCCACAAGACAGTTATTTGATCAGTCGTGGAAATTTCGATACGTTTACGAATAACATAAAAGATATAATATTCCAGACTGATGCAAAGGGGAAGTTGATATACATAAACAAGGCCTGGTGCGATATAACAAATTACACAATCGATCAGTCACTGGACAGACCTTTTGGCAGTTTTATATATCCGAGTGATTTTTATCTGTATGAAGAGTGTTACAGCAAACTGTCGAGAAAGGTAAATGATTATTGCCGTTATCAGGTAAGGCTCCGAGCAAAAGATAACACGCCTATCTGGGCGGATGTGTTCTCGAGGCTATTATACGACGAAAACGGAAGAATTGTCGGCTTATACGGAATCATTTCGGATATAACTGAAAGGAAGAAAGCGGAAGATGAATTAATTAAATTAAAAGAGACCGCGGAGGAAGCGGCAAGAGTAAAGTCTGAATTTCTTGCAATTATGAGTCACGAAATACGGACGCCGATGAACGGTGTTTTGGGAATGACGGGATTGCTTCTCGAAACGAATCTTACGCCCGAGCAGAGAGAATATGTTGAAACGATAAGAGTCAGCGGAGACACACTGCTTACATTAATAAATGATATTCTTGATTTTTCTAAGATAGAATCGGGAAAGATGGATCTCGAGGAGGTTCCATTCGAAGTCAAGGAGTGCATCGAAGAGGCATTTGAACTTCTCGCGTCAGAAGCGGTTAAGAAAAGACTTGATCTGCTGCATCTCATAGAACAGGACGTTCCGGATTTCATTATAGGCGATGTTACGAGACTCAGGCAAATACTCGTCAATCTAATTAACAACGCGATAAAGTTCACGGATTACGGGGAAGTTCTTGTCAACGTAAAGAAAATCAGTCTGGATGATGATATAGTCGAACTTCAATTTATGGTAAAGGATTCGGGAATAGGTATTCCGGATGAAAAGTTGAATCACATTTTTCACAGTTTCACTCAGGTAGATTCTTCGACAACGAGAAAATACGGAGGCACGGGGCTGGGGCTTGCAATATGCAAGCGACTTGTTGAACTCATGGGCGGAAAAATATGGGTGAAGAGCAAGGAAAAGCAGGGCTCGACATTTTATTTCACTATAAAAACCAAGGTATCGAAGGTAATTCCACCGAAGGTTTTCTTAAAATCATCAACTCCCGCATTGAAGAACAAGCGTGTTTTGATTGTCGATGACAATGAGACAAACCTTCACATTCTGACTCTACAATGCAAGAACTGGGGCATGATGCCGCGAACAACAAGAAATCCAAAGGACGCGGTTAAATGGATTATAAATAACGACCCGTTCGATATAGCGATACTTGACATGCTGATGCCTGAGATGGACGGTCTTGAACTCACGAAAGAAATAAGAAAGTACAGGGATAAGAGATCGCTTCCGGTAGTAATACTAAGTTCGGGCGGTTCCCAGGACATAGACAAGCAGGAAATCAACGAGTATTTGAACGCAATAGTATCAAAGCCGATCAAACAGGCGCAGTTGTATAAAATGCTAATGTCAATACTCGGACCAACGATTGATACAACGGAAAAGAAGAAAGATAAAGAAGTATATAAAACCGGTCAGGAAACCAAACCAGATAAGAAAAAATTATCCGAAGACATCCCTTTAAAAGTTCTTGTAGCCGAGGATAACATAATAAACCAGAAATTAATAGTAAAAATCCTTTCACAGTTGGGCTATCAGTCGGATGTCGTCAGTAACGGAATTGAAGCCATCGATGAACTGAAGCGTGTTAGATACGATCTAGTTTTCATGGACGTTCAGATGCCAGAAATGGACGGAATCGAGGCAACGAAATATATTGTTCAGAACTGGAATTCCGAGGAAAGACCTTTCATAATCGCGATGACGGCGAATGTTTTGCAGGGGGACAAAGAAAAATGCATAAACGCGGGAATGGATGATTATCTTAGCAAGCCGGTAATTGTCGATGATGTGCAGAATATAATTAAGAAGTGGTCGGAGAATTTAAAAGCAAGGAAAACGGAATCGAGAAACATAAAATCGAGTTTGATGCTTGATTCCGAAATAATTTTCGGATTGAAGCAACTGAATGAAAGCAGCAATTTCAAGGAAGTCATTAGCCTTTACATGGAACTCGCTCCAGAACTAATATCGGAGATAAAGAAATCATTCAGGAGCAACAATCTGCCTGCAATCAAAAAGGCGTCATCGAATCTGAGACGCATCAGCCACAATCTTGGTGCTAACAGGCTGGCTGAGGTCTGCATAATGGTTGAATCCCTAAACGGCAACAACACGAGGGAAGAACTTGAAAGTTTGATAGACAGGCTTGATAACATATACAAACTTACACACGACGAACTGAAAAAAATATAAGTAATTCTCATAACTAAAAGAGAGGGCGCGGTTTTTTCACGCCTTCTTTTTTATTTCTATATTTATCCTCGCGGTGAAATAATATATATTGTCAGCATTAATGAAAACTAAACCCATATGAGATTTAAGATATACCTGGAATACAGAGGCACAAACTATGCCGGCTGGCAGCAACAGAAGGACGCGAAGACCATACAGGGTACGCTGATAAAATGTGTTACAGAGGTTCTGCAAAAATCAAAGGGAGCGGGAAAATTGACGGAACTTCAGGGTTCAGGCAGGACAGACAGGGGAGTACACGCCATCGAACAGGTCGCGCATCTCGAATGCAGCACGATGCTTGCTCCGGAAATCCTCAAGATGAAGGTAAACGACCTGCTGCCGTCTGACATTAACGTACTTGAGATTGAAAAGGCGAAACAGAATTTTCACGCAAGGCATTCGGCGACAGCAAGGCAGTACCTATATGTAATCTCGAAAAGGAGGACAGCGTTTGAAAAGAATCTAGTATGGTGGATAAAGGACAGACTTGACGTCAGCGCGATGAACAGGGCAGCATCAGAAATGAAAGGAATGCACGATTTCATATCATTCGCGGAAAAACTTCCAGAGGACAAGTCGACTCTTGTTGACGTGAAAGAAATAAGCGTAACGGAGACAGGGGAGAAAATTTTTATCAGAATAAAGGCTTCTCATTTTTTATGGAAGATGGTGCGGCGGATTACCGGGGTGCTGGCGGAGGCGGGAAGAGGCAATATTTCATATGACGAGATACAAAACTTTTTAAAATCATATTCAAAAGAGCCGGCATTCTTCACGGCGCCTCCATCAGGGTTGTTCTTAGAAAAAGTATATTATTAAAACATAAAAAGAGTTAAATTAAAAAAATATTTACTCTTTTATGCGGAAAGCAATACTGATTTTATTTATTCTTTTAATTTCGTTGTTCCGTTCCGAGACAGCAAAATCAACTTTCTCGATTTGCGCTATAGATCCCGTTACAGGGGAGGTCGGAAGCGCAGGAGCATCGTGTATTGCGAACTGTCTCATACTCAGTTACGTGCAGCCCGGCTGGGGCGTCGTTCACGTTCAGGCATCCTGGCTTCAGGGCAATTACAATTACGCGTCATATCTGATGCAGCGGCATTATTCGCCGCTTCAGATAAGGGATTCGCTGGTGGCGCACGATTACGGCAATAATCCGACTGTGCGTCAGTACGGGATGGTTGACCTAACAGGGGGAGGAAGAACAGCCGCATACACCGGAGTAAACTGCACGAATTACAAGAATCATATTATCGGACCCACGTACACGATACAGGGGAACATTCTGCTCGGGCAGAAAGTGCTTGATTCGATGGAAGCGAGATTCAACAGGCAGCAGGGAACTCTTGCAGACAAACTGATGGCTGCGCTTCAGGGAGCAAAGATGGTAGGCGCGGATACGAGATGCAATTCATACGGGAAGTCGGCGATTTCGGCTTTTCTAAGGGTAGCAAAACCAGGTGACACGCTTGGAACCTACTACTGCAACCTAGTTGTTCCAAACACACCGACGATCAAGGACCCGATAGATTCTTTGCAGACATTGTTCAACAACTGGCAAGTGACAAAGATAAATTATTCCGAGGAAGAGATTCCTGCGCATCCTGAATTATATCAGAATTTTCCGAATCCATTCAATCCTTTGACGAAGATAAAGTTCGCGATAAACAGCGCATCATTCGTTACGCTCAAGGTTTACAACAGTCTCGGGAAGAACATCGCCGTTCTTATAAATGAGAACATGAATGAAGGAGTGTACTATTCGCCGTTCGAGGCAGCGGATTTGCCGAGCGGTGTATATTTTTACACTCTGGAAACGCGGGATCTTAAAACAGGCAATATTTTCAAAGAGTCAAAAAAAATGCTAATCGTAAAATAAAGTAAACATGATAAAGTTTTTCGGAAGGTACTCAGACGCGTTCAAGCCAAAGATAAAAATCGATTTATGGAATGAATGCGAGGAATTATACAAAGAAAAGGATTACATCGCTTCCTATTCAAAGTTCTTTGAATACCTGCGGGACGAGGAAGAGAATAATGTTTTTGCGACCGTTGACAACGGGGTGATAAAATTTCAGGTTCTTCAGGGTTCAAAGGAAATAAGGGGTTTCTCGGACGGGAAAAAGATTTCGGTCATAGCGATAGTCGCCGATTACGATAAACTCGGAGTAGCGGTGATGAGGAGGCTTATGGAACTGAACTACACGCTTTATTATTCGCGGTTCGCGGTAAAGGACAACAGGATTGTACTGAAGTTTGATTCGAGCGTTCTTGACTGTTCACCGACGAAACTATATTACGCTTTAAAAGAAGTATGCCTGAAAGCGGACAAGCAGGATGACACGCTGCTTGATGATTTCACTATACTGAAGCCCGCCGACATGAAAATAGAGCAGTTCACGGACGGGGATATCAAAATACGAATGAACTATTACAGGAGATGGATAAAGGAAGCGCTGGACAGGGTTAAACTCGTAAACAAGGAGCAGTTTTCCGGGGGAATAACCTACCTATACCTCGATTTGATATACCGCATCGATTATCTGCTTCAGCCTCACGGGAGCATAATGAACGACATAGAGAAAATCAGTTGGAATTACTTCAATCAGGAGAACATGAATCTTCTTCAGCACATAGAGTCGATGGAGGAGCAGTTGAACAAGATGCTGGCGCGTTCGGACGAATCAGTAAAGAGGAACTTTTACGGAATAAAGTCAACCTTCGGGCTGGCGCCGCCGTCCGTGAGCGAATCGGCATACGACGTAATAAATAAGAACACGGGAAACGTAAAGTGGTACATAGACAACAAGCACGAGGATTTCGCGCTGGCGATTCTGGAATACATTGCGGGATACTGCCATTTCAGTTACGGGTTAAACAAGTCGCTCAGGAGGTTGTTTGGAATGGTGATAGAGATGCTGAATCAGGATTATCTCGATGAAATCGGATACGCGAAGAAGTACGTAATCAACGGAACACTCAACAGCGATTTAATAGTATCGGACATCAACGCATACATAGCGTCGGACAAGGAAGAGTACCCGTCGTTAAATTATGACGTATCGCAATTGAAGTTCGGGAGCAAGATAGAATTCATAAAGTCATTTTATGACGGAATTGTTAAACTAAGTTACAAAAATTAAATATGCATGCACAGGAAATCATTGACAGTTATCAGCAAGTAATAATACAGATAGCGACGGCATTCGGAACGGGAACGGGTTTTTACGTAAAGGACTACAATCTTTTCGTCACGAACGACCACGTTGTAAAAGAAAGTTCAGAAGCGGTAATAAGCGGAAAGCACGTACCGAAGGCGACCTCACCGGTGATGTTCTACGACCCGAAATTTGATCTCGCGTTCATCAGGGTACCTGAAGGAATAGAACTGCCTGACAGGAAAATCGGTAAGGCTCCCGTTCACGATGGAGACAGGGTAATAGCAATCGGGCATCCTTACGGACTGAAGTACACGGCGACGGAGGGAATAGTATCGAAGGCGAAGAGGCTTCAGAACGGATTGAACTACATACAGATAGACGCTGCAATAAATCCCGGCAACAGCGGAGGTCCGCTGGTTGACAAGAACGGCGAAATTGTAGGAGTAAACACATTTATAATATCGGGAGGCGACAATCTCGGATTCGCTCTTCCTTCCGAATATCTGATAGAGGCGCTCAACGATTACACTCCATATAACGGAAAGACGGCAATAAGGTGTAAATCGTGTTCGAACATAATAACGGAAGAGAACATAGACGGCGAGTATTGTCCCGAGTGCGGTTCCGGTCTTTCTATACCGAAACTAAAAAAGGAAGAGGAATACAAGCCTGTCGGCGCAGCGCTCACTGTTGAGAAGATACTGGAATCATTAGGCAAGGATCCCGTCATCTGCAGGAGAGGTCCGAACAGATGGGAAGTGGAAGAAGGAAGCGCGAAGATATTTTTCACGTATTCGGAAAGCGGGTTCATAATAGGCGACGCATACATTTGCATGCTTCCGAAGCAGAACATCGGCGCGCTGTACGAATATCTTCTGAAAGAGAACTACGATTTGGAGAGCGTCGCATTCAGCGTGAACAATCAGAACATAGTGCTATCGATGATAATATACGACCATTACCTGACGTTCGAGACAGGGATGGAAGCATTCAAAGCGCTTGTAAAGAAAGCGGATTATTACGACAATTATCTTATAGAGACATACGGAGCTCTTCCGAGGCTTGAAGACTCCGACGATTAATAATTTTAATTTTGAAAATCAGGAAAGGCAGAAATATTTATGAGTAAAACAGCGTTTGTTTTTCCCGGGCAGGGTTCTCAGGCAGTGGGCATGGGAAAAGACCTATATGAAAATTCGGAGAGGGCTAAGAGTTTATACGACAAGGCAGATGAGATAATGGGTATGTCTTTATCAAAACTTTCGTTTGACGGACCTCAGGAAGAACTGAAGCAGACGAACTTCACGCAGCCCGCGTTGTTTGTCCATTCATACATTCTCGCATCGCTGTTAGAAGGAAAGACAGCGGCGGACTGTACGGCGGGGCATTCATTAGGTGAATACACAGCCAACGCGTACGCGGGTTCATTTGATTTCGAGACGGGATTAAGATTAGTAAAGACGAGGGGTGAACTGATGAAGCAGTCGGGTGTCATACAGCCGGGAACGATGGCTGCATTAATCGGACTAAACGAAGAGCAGGTGCTTGAAGTATGCAAACTCGCGTCGACCGCGGGCATAGTGCAGGCGGCGAATTACAACTGTCCCGGTCAGATAGTCGTTTCGGGTGACATAGCGGCGATAGACAAAGCGGTAGAGGTCGCGAAGGGCGAACCGTTCAAATGCAGGCTCGCAAAGAAACTGGAAGTCAGCGGGGCATTCCATTCTGAACTAATGAAGACATCTGACACGGAGTTACGAAACGCGTTACAGAGCACGGAACTATCAGACGCATCGATTCCCGTTTACACGAACGTTGACGCGAAGCCAATAACGTCGAAGGATGAAATCAGGGACGCGCTGTCGAGGCAACTTGTATTTCCCGTTAAGTGGGAAATGTTAATAAGGAACATGATAGCCGACGGCGTAACAAAGTTTTACGAAATCGGTTCGGGGAAAGTCCTGTCCGGTTTAATAAAGAAAATTGATTCTTCGGTTGAGACGTACAACGTTTCGACTTTCGAAGATGTTAAAAACATATAAGGGAGCAGACTTGAAAGAATATCCGATAGAGTACAACGGGATAAAAATCGATCCAATAATATTCACGCAGGGATTTGTTCCCGCGTGCAACATGAAGATATGCCACGGGCAGTGCTGCGACTGGGGCGTTTACATGGACAGGGATTTCAGGAATATCATAATGAAATTCGAGAAAGAAATAATCGAAGCGATGGACGAGCATCAGATAAAGGATACCACGAAGTGGTTCGAAAAGGAACTCGAGGTAGACCCTGATTTCCCATCGGGTTTCGCGATAGGCACGGAGGTATACAAGACGCCGAGGAACCATTCGCAGTGCGTGTTCAAGGACAAGCACGGCTACTGTTCAATTCAGGTCGCGGCGGTAAAGAACAACATGCACAAGTGGGCAATAAAGCCGAAATACTGCATAATGTATCCGCTTACAATACTTGACAACGTGCTCACGTACGATGACGACCACGCGCAGAAACTTGATTATTGCGGTATAGACAAGAAGCAGAATTTTACTCAAACGGTATTCGAGGCAATGACAGAGGAACTCCGATTCGTGCTGGGCGAAGACGGTTACAATTACGTGAACGATTATTACCAGAAGCATTACAAAAACACTACTAAATTCTGATGTACGACCTGACAGGCAAAGTTGTTTTAATAACCGGCGGTTCGCGGGGAATCGGCAGAGCGCTTGCGGATAAATTCGCGCAACTCGGAGCGAAGGTTGTAATAACATATAAGAGCAGGATAGACTTCAGGCACTTCAAGCCGCGGGGAATACACTATTTCAAGTGTGATTCAGCGGACGCGAAGCGAGTTAAGCAGGTAGTCGAGAACGTCATCAGCAAATTCGGCGGCGTTGACGTGTTAGTGAACAACGCGGGCATAACGAAGGACGGGTTATTAATGAGGATGTCCGAGAGTGACTGGGATTCGGTGATAGACACGAATTTAAAAGGGACGTTCTTATTTTGCAAGTACGCGGCAAAGAGCATGGTAAAAAAGCAATCGGGAAAGATAATCAACGTCAGTTCGGTAGTCGGCACGACGGGCAACGCGGGTCAGGCGAATTACTCGGCATCGAAGGCGGGACAGATAGGGATCACGAAGGCGCTTGCGAAGGAACTCGGGCCGTACAACATACAGGTCAATACGTTAGCGCCCGGTTTAGTAGAAACTGACATGATATCGGTACTAAGCGCGGAAGTGAGGGAAAAGATGTACAAGATGACGGGAACGAAACCCGCGAGTCCCGACAAGGTCGCGGATTTCGCGGCATTTCTGGCGTCGCCCGATTCGGACTTAATAAACGGTCAGACGTTCATAGTAGAGGCGTCGCAATTAAGAAAGGAAGACAGAAAATATTTTAAAAATAAACCATAACAATGAAGACACTTGAAAATAAAATAGCGATAGTCACGGGCGGAGGCAGGGGAATCGGACGTTCGATAGTAATAGATTTCCTGAACGAGGGCGCGACAGTAATAGCATACGACAAAGTTTTTCCTGCGGACTTCGACGAGTTCGCATCCGAGCGCGCGAAGGAGGGGCAGAAAGTTTTTAAAAAATCCGTGGATGTAACTGACACGGAAGGTGTTCAGAAGGCGATAGACGAGACGGCAAAGGAATTCGGGTCTATTGACATACTCGTAAACAACGCAGGAATAACGCGCGACAAATTATTGCTGAGGATGACAGAGGAAGACTGGGACCTCGTGCTTGACGTGAACCTTAAAGGCGCATTCAACGCGACGAAGGCGGTGACGAAGTACATGGCGAAACAGCGGAGCGGAAAGATAATTAACATCAGTTCCGTAGTCGGCGTGATGGGCAACGCTGGACAGGTCAATTACTCCGCGTCCAAAGCGGGGATGATAGGGCTCACGAAATCAGCGGCAAAGGAACTGGGAGGAAGGAACGTAACAGTGAACGCAGTAGCGCCCGGATTTGTTGAAACAGAGATGACGCATCAGTTGACAGAGGAGCAGAAAGCGGCGTACCTTAACATAATACCTCTGAAGCGTTCCACGAATCCGTCGGAAGTAGCGGGAGTGATAACATTTCTCGCATCACCGAAAGCCGATTACATAACGGGACAGGTGATAATGGTTGACGGCGGAATGGTAATGTAAGAAAAATTCTTACTAAAAAATATTATATGAACAACAAGGTCGTTTGGATAACCGGCGCATCTACCGGTATCGGGAAAGAAATTGCATCGGCATTTTCGAGAGCAGGGTATATTGTTGTCGTGACAGGCAGAAGGAAGTCGAGGCTGGTAAATCTTGCGGGAGAGATAAAGTTCGCCGGGAGGGAGGCGTCGGCATTCGTCTGCAACGTAGCGTCGGAGCGTTCGGTTGCTTCGACAACGAAGCGGATACTTGAGAAGTACGGCAGGATAGACTGTCTGGTAAACAACGCCGGGGTGACAGTATTCAAGAGCATACTGGAGACGAAGGTTTACGATTACGACTACGTGATGGACATCAATTTACGGGGTTCTTTTCTGTGCATGAAATCGGTACTTAAGCGGATGGTAAAGATGAAGAGGGGTCATATAATCAACATACTGTCAGTCGCGGCAAACACGGTATATGACAACAGCGCGGTTTACGCGTGTTCGAAAGCAGGATTACTTGCTTTATCGAACAACGTTAGGAATGAAGTAAGAAAGCACAACATAAAAATAACAAACATACTTCCCGGAGCGACGGAGACGGCGATGTGGGATTCGCGGACGAGGCAGAGATACAAAAACAGGATGCTTAGTCCCGAGGACATCGCGGCGATAGCCCTGCAGGTATTCGAGCAGCCGAAGAAGGTAATGGTCGAGGATATAATACTGAGACCCGTAAAAGGAGACATATAATTGGAAATTGGTTTCTGGCATTGGTTTGGTTTTCTGGCTTTTCTGGTGTTGATGCTTGCTCTGGATCTCGGCGTATTCAATAAGAAGCAGCACGAGATAAAAATCAAGGAAGCATTAATCTGGAGCGCGGTCTGGATAACGATGGCGCTCTTATTCAATCTACTTATATTTTACGAAATGGGTCACGACAAGGGGCTCGAGTTTTTCACCGGATACATTCTCGAGAAGTCGCTGAGCGTGGACAACATATTCGTATTCATACTTCTTTTCAAGTTCTTCGACGTACCGAAGCAATACCAGCATAAGGTTCTTTACTGGGGAATATTCGGAGCGCTTATAATGAGAGCGGTATTAATTGTCATAGGCGCGGCATTGATAGCGAGGTTCTGGTGGGTGATGCTAATCTTCGGAGCGTTCCTTGTGATAGCAGGATTGAAGATGGCTTTTCAGAAGGACGAAGCGGTTCATCCCGAGAAGAATCCCGTGGTAAAATTCGTGAAGAGATTTTTGCCTGTGGCACCCGAATATCATAAGGACCATTTCTTCATTAGAAAGAACGGGCTATTCGCGACACCATTGCTCATAGTGCTGATAGTAATCGAGACATCCGACCTTGTATTCGCGCTTGATTCGATACCAGCGATACTCGCGATAACGCACGATACATTTATCGTGTTCACGTCAAACGCATTCGCGATACTCGGGCTCAGGGCATTATATTTCGCGTTATCGGGGGTGATGGACAAGTTTTATTACTTAAAGGTTGGACTTTCCGTAATACTCGTTTTCATCGGAATGAAGATGCTGGTATCGGGAGTATTTCACATATCGACAGTAATGTCTCTGATTGTGATTTTAATAGTTCTGACAGTATCAGTCATCGCGTCACTGGTAAGGACCAGCGCATTGAAAGAGAAGAACGGGAAGTAATCAGTTATTGTTACGGGTCTTGTTAGTTCTCCTGAGGAATTCAGTAATCATTGTATCGTCAGAGTCGAAGAGTTCTTTCGGGGTTCCCGAGAAGTAAACCACACCGCCTTCCATCATAACAACTCTTTGTGCGACTTCAATCACGCTAAAGATATCGTGAGTAACGATTATGGAAGTAACCTTAAGTTTATCCGCAAGGTCGCGAATAAGTTCATCGATATTATCACTCATAACGGGGTCAAGGCCCGTAGTTGGTTCGTCGTAGAGAATGTATTCGGGTTCATCTGCGATAGCGCGGGCGAGAGAGACTCTTTTTTTCATACCGCCCGAGAGGTCGGAGGGGCTCATATTCTGAATGCCGGGAAGACCAACGAGTTCGAGTTTCTCCGCGACAATACGGGAAATTTCTTTATCCTTAAGTCGTCTGTTTTCCCTCAGGCCGAGACCGACGTTTTCCTCAACGGACATTGAGTCGAAGAGCGCGGCGCCCTGGAAGAGGAATCCGAATTTCTTTCGCACGGTATATACATCTTTGCGTGAAAGGTTAACGATATTCCGGCCTTCGATAATTACTTCGCCTTTATCGGGTTTCATCAGACCTATTATATGCTTGAGCATAACGGATTTACCGCAGCCGCTTTTTCCGATAATGACGATCGTTTCACCTTTATTGATTGTCAGATTAACGCCGTTCAGCACATTTTTATCGCCGAAACTCTTATAAACATTCTTCAATTCAATCATAGGCAAATTTACTGTTTCCGCAGATTAAATAATACGGAAAAGGGCAGCGCGGAAGGTGGAAATATGAGGCTAATGAGAGATAAAAATTACGGATTAATCGAAACATTATAACAAAAAAAAAGTATGACACGAAAGTATCATTCAAATGACACGAATGACACGAAAAGTATCACTTCTTTTTTTGTAAATGTTGAAAAAACAATAAGCGGACGGTGAAAATTGTGAAATCGTGTCAAAATAGTGTCACAGGGTATCTTTCAGGGCATCTAACAAATTGTATTTCCGACATTTACATTTTCCGGAATCAATGACAGGTCAGTGTCATTGGAGGGGGAAGAAGACAGAATGAAATGAGCGAAGGTTCGAGACGCGCCGGACAGAAAGAGATAGTCAGTTCATATTTCGATAATTTCAAAGAACTATATTACC
>DATMXZ010000129.1:0-5142 GCA_035561235.1 Ignavibacteria bacterium | reverse complement strand
TCCGAATTATATTAACCCATACTCCAATAAAGCGCCTGCTCGCTGATATGGAAGTCCCGTTTATAATATATTTTTTAAGATATTGTTCGCCTGCTATTGTAAGCGATTGTAATTACATTTAAAATAAGCCTTCCGTTTCGTATATTTTTTGATTATACAAATGGAAGTTGACGAAAAAGGAAATATTGTGGGGACTGACGTTCCCAAGAATACTGATTACTGGGCGAAACTGTCGGAATACGAAGGACCGCTCGACATACTACTTCATTTCGTCAAAGAAGAGGAATTGAATATTTACGATATTCCGATTTCAAAGATAACGAAAGACTTCCTTGAATATCTGAATTACATACAGTCTCTCGACATCGAACTCGCGGGCGAATTTCTTTTAATGGCAGCCGAACTGATGAAGATAAAGGCGCGAATGCTCATACCTCAGATTTCCACAGAGGAGGGCGAAGAGGAAGACCCGAGACTTACTCTTATCAGGAAACTTCTCGAATACAAGCGTTTCAAGGACGCAGCGGCGGAACTCTCGAAATTCGAGGACGAGGCGCGGCTACGGTATTTCAGAAAATATTTCAAAAAGGACGCGAAGGAATACGAATACGACGTGCTCAACGATGTCGGACTACAGAGCCTGACTATTTTCAATCTTATTAAAGGTTACAGGTCAGCCGTCCGCAACGTCAGGAAGGAAATCGTTCATCCGATTGAACTGCTGCAAACGACTCCGGAAATTCAGCGCGAATTTCTCATAAATTTTTTCGCCACACGCTCGTCTATTGATTTCAGGGAACTCGTTTCGGCTATGGAAGAGAAACTGCTTGTTATCTGCACTTTCCTGTCGATACTTCAGTTAGCGCTGGAGGGATACCTTAGAATTACATTAAACGGAACTGATATGAGCGAATTTTCACTCACGAAAATTTTAAATGAACAGATGAATTGAGCACAGCGGGAATAAAAAATATAGTAGAATCGCTTATCTTCGCCTCAGACGAGGAAATAACACTTAAAGAAATAAAGGACCTTCTCGACGGATTTAAAATTCAGGTTTCCCTGAAGGAAGTTGAGGATTCAATCAACGAACTGAATGACGACTACGAAAAGAACGGCAACGCTTTCGAAATAATAAAAGTAGCGGGCGGATTCCAGTACGCTACGAGAAAAAAATTCGCGCATTTCTTAGGAAAACTTACAGCCGAAACGCAGAAAAAGAAACTTTCGCAATCCGCGATAGAAACCCTTGCAATCATAGCATACAAACAGCCGATAACACGCTCGGAGATTGAGTTCATACGCGGCGTTAACGTGGACTACATCGTGAATTCACTTCTCGAGCGCGACCTGATATCAATCAAAGGCAGAGCCGACGGACCGGGAAGACCTATACTATACGGAACAACAGCGAGTTTCCTGAAAGTGCTCGGAATGAGTTCTGTAGAAGACCTGCCGAAACTCAAGGAGATAAATGAAATTCTCAAGAACGAAAAGATTGACGGAATAACCGAAGCAGACATAGACCTATTTAATTCGATGAGCCTTCAGGGTGAAGCGCAAAGCGTTCAGGGAAACGGTCAGCCGAAACTTTTCAATGATAACGGAACTCCGGTGCCTTCTTCCGAAACAGCAAGCCCAGATACGGAGTCCGCTCAGGAGGATGAACCGGCGGACGAATCCCAGCAGGATGATTCGCAGATTGAAACCGGCTTCAGTGATGAAAACAGCGAAGACATTCCGAACAACGGCGAAGACATTCCGAACAACGGCGAAGACGAAAGAACGGACGGTGATGGAAAAGAACAATAATTATCCCCCCGAAAATCTTGTAAGACTCAATAAATTTCTTGCCAACAACACGAATTTCGCGAGAAGAAAAATTGATGAATTCATCGAGCAAGGGCGCGTTACGGTGAACCGCAAGGTCGTTACAGAGCAAGGCGTGCAGATAAATCCCCTCTCAGATGACATCCGTCTCGACGGCGAGAAGGTCAAGGAAAAGGTTAAAAAGATTTACATAATTCTGAACAAGCCCGCAGGAATAGTTACAACCACAGACGACGAGAAGAACAGACAGACCGTAATCGACCTTATTAACATAAAGGAAAAACTTTACCCGGTCGGACGTCTCGATTACGATACGACGGGATTGCTGCTTCTGACGAATGACGGAGAATTCGCGAACAAACTGATGCATCCCAAGCACAAGGTCGCGAAAACTTACATAGTCAAACTATCGAAACCACTTGACGAGAAGCATAAGTTGAAACTCGTTTCGGGAATAAAAATTGACGGCAAGAAGACAGCGCCTTGCAAAATAGCGTTTCCCAATAAGAATGATGCGGAAACAGTATCAATAACAATTACTGAAGGACGCAATCGGCAGGTAAGGCGAATGTTCGAGCATTACGGTTACTTCGTACGGAAACTGCACAGGAGTTCATACGGTCACATCACTCTCGGCAATCTCGCCCCCGGGCAATGGGGAAAACTCAGCATTGAGGAAGTAAACAAGTTTTTTAAATAATCATATTAATATGGTAAACGAACAAAACGAATTAATCAAGAGAAGATTCGAAGAACTCGAAGAGATAAAAAAACTCGGCGTAAATCCGTACCCGCACAGGTACGATGTCACGCACAAGGCAGCCGATTTGATTAAGAATTTTACTGACCCGAAAGATGAAGCGGAGACGGAAGCGAGAAAATCGGTTATTGTCTCAATCGCGGGCAGGATTTCAGCCATCAGAAGAATGGGCAAGGCGACTTTCTGCCATATAAAAGACGACACGGACAGAATTCAGTTGTACATAAAGAAAGACGAAGTCGGCGAGACCCCCTACGCTATACTTAAAATGCTCGATATCGGCGACATTATAGGGATTAAGGGTTTTGTATTTAGAACGAAGACGGGAGAGATTTCAGTTCACTGCGTTTCGTTCGAACTACTGACGAAATCAATGTTCCCTCTTCCCGTAGTGAAAGAAGAAATAACGGAAACAGGAGATAAGATAGTACACGACGCGTTCGCGGACGTGGAATTAAGATACAGGCAGAGATATATAGACCTAATCGTGAATGAAGGCGTCAAGGAAACGTTCTTAAACCGGACAAAGATTATAAAATCCATCAGGAGCACGCTGGAGAAATACGGTTTTCTTGAAGTCGAAACTCCGACACTTCAATCAATATATGGCGGCGCAAACGCGAGACCTTTCGTCACGCACCATAACGCGCTGGACATTCCTTTATACTTAAGAATATCGAACGAATTATTCCTTAAGAGACTTATTGTCGGCGGATTCAGCCGCGTTTTCGAATTCGTTAAAGACTTCAGGAACGAAGGCATTGACAGAACGCACAATCCCGAATTCACTCAGGTCGAATGGTATCAGGCGTACGGCGACTACAACGATTCGATGAAACTTTTCGAGGAAGCGGTTGAGCAGGCTTGCATAGCAGTGCACGGCGACACGAAAATTAATTATCAGGGAACGGAACTCGACCTGAAGGCGCCCTGGAAAAGAATCAGAATGGTTGACGCAATAAAGGAAAAAACGGGACTCGACGTGCTTTCGATGAAGAAGGATGAAATTATTTTGTACATGAAACAGAACGGCATCGAGTTCGACACGAAACTTTCTCACAGCAAAGGACTTGTAATAGCGAATCTGTTCGAGGAAACCTGCGAGGAAGACCTCATACAGCCGTCATTCGTACTGGACCATCCGATTGATACGACGCCTTTATGCAAACCGTTAAGAGAATATTCCTTAAGCCAACTGGAAGAAATGCGCAAGGACCCCGAGCTGGTAATATTCGTCGAGAGGTTCGAGCCTTACATAAACAAATGGGAAGTCGGAAACGCTTATACCGAATTGAACGACCCAATTTTACAGAGAAGACTTTTCGAAGACCAGGTGGAACGCGGAAGGGGCGGGGAAGAGGAAACGCATCCGATGGACGATGATTTCATACGCGCGATTGAGGTAGGAATGCCTCCCACGACGGGCGTCGGGATGGGCGTGGACAGGATAGTAATGCTGCTTACGAATTCGGTTAACATAAGAGACGTGCTCTTGTTCCCTCTTATGAAGCCGCAGGAAAAATAATTTAAATTTTCATAGAATGAGATATTACAATAACGTACTTGAACTCGTCGGCAACACTCCACTCGTTAGAATTAACAAACTTGCGAAAGGAATCAAGGCGACGGTTCTCGGCAAGATGGAATCCTATAATCCGGGCGGAAGCGTTAAAGACAGGATAGGCAAAGCGATGCTTGAGAACGCAGAAAAGGAAGGCAAGATAAAACCCGGCGGAACAATAATAGAGGCAACTAGCGGAAACACGGGAATAGGACTGTGTCTCGCAGCGGCGGTGAAGGGCTACAAATCGATTATAGTCGTTACGGATAAAGTCAGCACTGAAAAGCAAAATTATCTGAAAGCGCTCGGAGCAGAAGTCATCGTTGTTCCGAAGAACGTTACACACGAGCATCCGGATTATTATATGAACAAGGCGCAGTCGATAGCGGACAGCACACCGAATTCTCTGTACATCGCGCAGTACACCAACCCCCACAACCCGCTCGCACATTACCTGACAACGGGACCCGAAATATGGGAAGCGACTGAAGGCAAAGTGACGCATTTTATCGCGGGACTTGGTACCGCTGGAACAATCACGGGCACGGCGAAATTTCTGAAAGAAAAAAATCCAAACATTAAAGTAATCGGCGCCGACCCTGTCGGGTCGATAGGAAAACTATACAAGGAAACGGGAAAAATCGGAGAGACCTCTCCATACCTTGTCGAGGGAATCGGACTGGATATCATACCCGATATAATGGACATTAATCTCATTGACGAGATAGTGGAAGTGAACGACACGGATTCCATAAACACCTGCAAGGCGCTTACGAGGGAGGAAGGCATTTTCTGCGGCGCGTCAACGGGCACGCTTGCATACGTCGCTCTCGATATCGCGAAGAACCTTGATGAAAAAAGCGTTGTTGTATTTATTGTCTGCGACACAGGCGAAAGGTATCTTTCAAAATATCACAACGACGAATGGCTGAGGAAAAACAAAATAATGAAGAACAGTTAAGTATTATTTTCAAGAAATATTTTTCGTGAA
>DATMXZ010000128.1:0-5885 GCA_035561235.1 Ignavibacteria bacterium | reverse complement strand
CTATGGTAATAGGTTCTGCCGTAGATGAAATTACTAATAAAACATCAAATATTTCATACATTTCTTACGCTCTGATAAGCGTTGGGCTTATACTTGTCGGAGGGTTCTTTCTGTTCCTGACAAGACGTACAATCATCGTTTCTTCGCGTGAAATCGAAAATGATTTAAGGCACGATTTTTTCGAGCATTTAATGAAACTTCCGAAGGAATTTTTCGATAAGAATTCTACGGGTGACCTGATGGCGCACGCGACGAACGACATCAACAATATTAGAAATTTCCTCGGACCCGGAATAATGTACTCTATACAAACAGTGCTCAGAACAGTCGTTACTCTCGCAATCATGTTCGGCATAAGCGCGAAAATTTCGCTTCTCGCGCTCATTCCGCTTCCGCTGATTTCTCTGCTCGTATACAAAATAATGAAAAGGGTGTACGGCAGGTCGCAAAAAGTGCAGGAATCCTTCTCTGACCTGACGACAAAAGTGCAGGAGAATTTCGCGGGAATAAGGGTCGTAAAATCTTACGTTCGCGAACTTTCGGAGATTGAAAGGTTCGAACGGGTCTCGGCGGATTACCAGAAAAAGAGTCTTGCTCTAGCACGCCTTCAGTCATACTCGTTTCCGATGATGTTCCTTCTCACGAGCGTGTCCATTATAATCGTGGTTTATTTTGGAGGAATAGAGGTTATTAAAGGAAATCTCACGCTCGGAAACGTTACCGAGTTCATCGTTTACCTCGGTCAGTTAACATTTCCGATGATAGCGTTCGGATGGGTGATAAACCTTGTCCAGCGCGCCTCGCCGTCCATGGACAGGATTATGAAAATAAGAAACACGAAACCGGCAGAGGAATCCGGAAGCGAATCTTCTCCGACACGTGTGAGCGGCGATATTGAGTTCAGAAACGTTACATTCAAATATCCTTCAACGGATGTATATGTACTAAAGAACATTAACCTGATAATCCCCGAAGGCAGCAGTCTGGGAATAATCGGTCAGACGGGCTGCGGGAAAACGACACTCGTAAATCTCATACCCCGCGTTTATGAAGCCGTTGAGGGAAGCGTGCTTATCGGCGGAAAGGACGTTAAATCAATACCGCTCGCCTCTCTCAGGCAATCGACTGGAGTTGTTCCGCAGGAATCTTTTCTGTTCTCCGACACTATAGGAAACAACATTTCGTATTCTTCCGATACGTCTGACGAAGAGAAAATCGTAAGCGCTTCGGAAATCGCGGGTCTTTACAAGGACATTAACATTTTTCCCGACAAGTTCAAAACAATAATCGGAGAAAGAGGCGTTACACTTTCAGGCGGGCAGAAGCAAAGGACATCAATCGCCCGCGCTGTTTACAAGAAACCCGATATACTCATACTCGACGATTCTCTTTCCGCGGTCGATACGAATACAGAGGAAGAAATATTAAAGGGTCTTAAGGATGTCCTCAGAGGCAGGACAACAATAGTAATATCGCACAGGATTTCTACGCTGAAGAATCTCGACAAAATCATTGTACTGGATAATCACACGATAGCCGAAGAAGGAACGCACGAGGAACTTCTTGAGAAAAAAGGATTTTATTATAACGTTCACGTCAAGCAGTTGCTTGAAGAGGAAATTGAGGAGATGTGATATGACGGTCAGAAAAATTACTCATAAAAAAGAAGAAGAAGCACTCGGCAAACCGCTCGACTCAGTTCTTTTCAAAAGACTCCTGCAGTACTTCAGACCTTACCTGAAATACATAGTGCTGGCAGTGTCGCTTACGATATTCATAGCGGCGCTCTCGGCGGTGCGGCCAAGACTCACGCAGATAGCAATTGACGACAACATCGTACATAAGGACATTCCCGGACTTCAGTTGATTATTATTCTTCTCATAGCAACACTCGTGCTTCAGGGGATAATTCAATACGCTATGACGTATTTGACGAGTTGGATAGGGCAGAAAATTATTTACGACCTGAGGAAAAAGATTTACACTCACGTGCTGAATCTTAACCTGAAATTCTTCGACAACAATCCCATAGGCAGGCTCGTGACGCGCGTCACAAACGACGTCGAAGTGCTTTACGAAGTCTTCTCATCGGGTCTCGTCACGGCTTTCGGCGATATACTTACGATTGTCTGGATTCTATATTTCATGTTCACACTCGACGTGCAACTCACGCTCGTTACACTGTCAGTGCTTCCGCTTCTGGTTTACGCCACGTCAGTATTCAGAAAATCGGTGCGAAATTCATACAGAAAAATCCGCGTTCTGATAGCCTCGATTAATTCGTACATTCAGGAGCACATAACGGGAATCAATGTCGTTCAGTTGTTCGGCAGGGAGAAAAAAACTATAGACGATTTCGAAAAAATCAACAGCGAGCACACTCTCGAGAACAAGAAGAGCATTATGTACTACGCGCTGTTCTTCCCGGTAGTCGAACTTCTCGGCGCTGCGGCAGTCGGGCTAATTATCTGGTATGGCGGCGGAGAAGCAATACGGGCGGCTATTTCGGTCGGCGTGATAATCTCGTTCGTTCAGTATACGGAAATGTTCTTCAGGCCGATTCGCGACCTCGCGGAAAAGTACAACATACTTCAGACCGCGATGGCTTCGAGCGAAAGAATATTCAACCTGCTTGATACGCAAAATCCGATAACCGACCCCGAAAACCCCGTTGAACTTAAAGACGTCAAAGGCAGAATCGAATTCAAGAACGTTTGGTTCGCGTATAACGACGAGGATTACGTTCTCAAGAACGTCAACTTCACGATTAATGCGGGTGAGAAGGTCGCGTTCGTCGGACACACGGGCGCGGGCAAGACGACAATAATCAACCTGATAAACAGATTCTACGACGTCAACAAGGGATGCATTTCGGTTGACGGCGTTGACATAAGAAACCTGTCTCAGAAGGAACTCAGAAAAAATATCGGTGTTGTGCTACAGGACGTGTTCCTCTTTTCGGGAGACATCAAGTATAACATTGACCTCGACAACACGGAAATTTCAGACGATGAAATTCATTACTCGCTCGACAACACGGGACTCAGAAGATTCATTAATGAACTGCCCGACGGCATATCGCACAAGGTTAACGAGCGCGGCTCGACGCTGTCGGTCGGGCAGAGGCAGTTGATATCATTCGCGAGAGCGCTGGCGTACAATCCCAAGATACTCGTTCTCGACGAGGCAACTTCATCAGTTGATACGGAAACCGAACTGCTCATACAAAAAGCGACGGAAAAACTTATCGAGGACAGGACATCTATTATTATTGCGCACCGCTTATCGACGATACAATCCTGCGACAAGATTATCGTAATGCATAAGGGCGAAATCAAGGAATCGGGTAACCATCAGGAACTCCTGAACAAGCGCGGACTGTATTACAAACTTTACCAGTTGCAGTACAAGGAAGACTTTGAAAAAATAAAAGAACAGAATGACTGATAAACTTCTCATAGCCACTAACAATAAGGATAAAATCACGGAGATTAAAAAGGCGCTCGGGAATGCCGTTATAAGCGTTTTAACGCTTCAAGACATCGGCGTCAATATCGAAGTTGAAGAGGACAAGGACACGCTCGAAGGCAACGCTCTTAAAAAAGCGGAAGAAATCTGGCACGCGGCGCGAATCCCCTGCTCGGCAGACGATACGGGGCTCTTCGTTGACGCGCTGAACGGCGACCCGGGAGTCTATTCATCGCGATACGCGGGAGAAAACGTTACATACGCCGACAACCGCAGAAAACTTCTCGATAAGATGAACGGAATTCCGCGGCCGAAACGGACTGCCCGCTTCAGAACCGTTGTCTGTTATTATTTCGGTAAAGGAGAATACAAATTTTTCGAAGGTGAATGCGAAGGTGAAATCCTGACTGAAGAGCGCGGCGCAGGCGGTTTCGGATACGACGCAATCTTCCTCCCTGCGGGTTATGACAAAACATTCGCGGAACTCGACCTCGAAGAGAAAAACAAAATATCGCACCGCGCAAGAGCATTCGAAAAGTTTAAGAAATACCTCACTTCAATTAGCAGTTAACATTTAACATTTAACATTTAACAATTCGAGCCGGCGGGTTGGTTGATGTTAAGAAATTAGTTATACAAAATGATTGTCATTCCAAAATTTATATGAAGGCATTAAACAGACAGGGTATAGATTTGTAGAAAATCTATACCCTGTCTTTCTATATGATTTCCGCTGGCTCTTGCTCTAACTGTTAACTGTTAACGGCTAAGTGTTAAATGCTGATTGATTACTTCTCGAGAAACTTATCGCCTGTCAATTTCACCAGTTGCCTGTACCATTCGGCGCTGTAGCCCGGCTGCTGCACTTTTGCCACGCGGCTTCCCGGCACGGGAGTTTTGATGTTTCCGTCCATATACTTCGTGAAAAGGAATCCGTAAAGTTGTTTCCATCTGTCGAATGTGTTCTTGCCCGCTTTCAGGCAGTATTCAGTGAGGAAATCCCTCGCTGTTTCTATGTCCTTGTCTTTCAGTTCAAGCATTGTTTTGTCAATTTCGTCAATGCTGCCGATATATCCCAGTTCAAGTTCCTTCTGAACAGGTTCAATGTCTTTGAACATATCGCTGTAACGCGTGTAAGCGAAGTTCGACACCTGATTAAAAATCCAGAACAAAGAAGAGTCGCTGTAAACCATCATATCGCCGTTGCCGACTGCGAAGTTAGGAGGAACCTGCTTTATCGCCGTGTACATCGGAGTGTAAACGGTAGTGTAGTTATCGTCGACGCCGTACCAGAATATCCCGCCGAGATTTTCGGGCATCCACGCACGCGACTGTGTAACGAATGAAAATCCTGTTTGCTGCGTCGATATCGCCCTTTCGTTGAAATATGTCTTGCCGTCAACTTTCCAGGTCAAGGGTCTCCATCTGACAGGACACGTGTAGGGTCCGGCGCCGAAATCTTTTGTCATGTCAAGTTCCGTGCCCTCAAAATGGTCCCTCATAGCGGTCATTACGTCGTAAACGGAAAGTTTCTTTTCGGGTTTGACCCAGAGCGGCATTCTGTTTTTAAGATTTTCGCCCTTGGCGTAATCGAGATATTTCGACATTCCTTTCGAGACTTTATTAAAAAGCGCCCAAACTCTCGCGTCACAGAATCTCGCGCCTTCGAAATCAACAGGCGCGTATGTGTCGGAAAAAGAAAATTCTTCGTCTTTGCCCTTGAACCAGCCCTTGCTCCTCGCGTAAGAAACCACATCCTTTGAGTAATAGCAGTTCATCGTGTCGTTCAACGGGAACTGCTGAATTCTTGATTGATTCGCGTGAGCGGATACGCATCCGTCGGGAATTCGAACCGCGACCCAGACAGAACCCTTGCCATTAGTGCCTTTACCGACCATTTCCATAATCCAAACCTCATTCGGGTCGGATAAAGAAAATGATTCGCCTTCGCTGCAATAACCGTATTCCTGAGCAAGTTCGGTCATTATTTTTATCGCTTCCCTGCAGTTTCTGGCTCTCTGCAATGCCAGATAAATCATCGAGCCGTAATCCATTCTGCCGGTCGTATCCAAAAGTTCGTGCCTTCCGCCGAAGGTCGTTTCGCCAATCGCGAGTTGGAATTCATTCATATTTCCAACAACATTGTATGTATGCGGAACCTGAGGAATTTGTCCGAGAAGTCGTCCCGAATCCCATTCAATAACATCAAGCATCGTTCCCGGGGGGTAATTTGCCGCAGGCCAGAAGTAAAGTTCGCCGTAAAGCGTATGCGAATCCGCCGTATAAGTAATCATTGTCGAGCCGTCAACTGACGCGCCTCTGGTTATAAGGAAATTTGTACACGCGTAAATGCTGTCTTCAAGTATCGAAAATTGCAAGAAGAGTACAGTGATAAAGACAAGAGTTTTCTTCATATT
>DATMXZ010000127.1:0-8587 GCA_035561235.1 Ignavibacteria bacterium | reverse complement strand
GGTTTTTGCTTTTATAAAACCTATTAGAAACTATAACCGATTTTCAATGAAAGAATCACGCTGTTGAAGTTTCCCGCAACCGACGAAATCAGAGGATATTTTTTGTCAACCGAAAGCGGAACGAATCTGTATCCGATTTCAATCCCGTAAGCGAGTACGGATTGTGATGAAAATCCCGCGCTTATCTGAAAGTTACCCGTCCACGTCGTGTTGTTAACCGTCCTGAACTCTTTCAGGCTCTGCAAATTCTCGTTATAATAAATTTCATTATCGTATTCTTCCCTTATCATCATTGGTCCGCCCGCAGCGCTGATGAAAATTCCGTCCGCAAGCGAAACGAACTTTTGCGCGAAGGGGAATACTTTCACTTTCACGTTTATCGGAAGCGTGAGCAGAAAAGCGTTTCGGGGATAGTAATAGTAACGCTCCGAAGCCGTACCGGGCGCCGAATAATAAAAACCCTTCTCAGCGTTCGAGTTCGAGTACATTAGTCCGGGCGAGAACTCGAAAGCGACGCTCTTCGTCGGCTGATAACCCAGATAAGGACTCACCTCCGACTTGAGCGAATTCTTCCTGAAGTCGAATGACGGATAAACGTTCGTTACATCCGAATTCGTAAAAAAGACGAGCGAATATGCAAGCCCGCCGTACAATCCCGAGCCCCCTGTTTTCACCTGTGAATATGACGGGACCGCGATGCAAAGCAATAATATTAAGACTATTATTCTTTTCATGATTATGATTTTATAATATGTATCTGCTTAAATCCCGGTTCTTGACTATCTTGCTTAATTTTTCCGAGACGAGTTCCTTGTTGATTTCAATTACGGCTTTCTTGTTCTTATCGGGCACGTCGAACAGAATATCCTCGAGCAGGTTCGTCAGAATCGTGTGAAGCCTTCTGGCGCCTATGTTTTCGACCTGTTCGTTAACTTCAGCCGCGACTTTCGCAATTTCCTTTATGCTCGAATCGCTGAATTTCAGTTTCACGTTCTCCGTTTCGAGCAAAGCAGTGTACTGTTTTATTAGCGCGTTCTGCGGCTGTGTAAGTATCCTGTAAAAATCTTCCTCGTTCAGACTGTTGAGTTCGACTCTGATGGGAAACCTCCCCTGCATTTCGGGTATCAAATCGCTCGGTTTCGAAATATGAAACGCGCCCGAAGCGATGAATAGAATGTGGTCCGTCTTCACGGGTCCGTACTTCGTAATAACGGTCGAACCTTCGACTATAGGAAGTAAATCTCTCTGTACGCCCTCGCGCGAGACATCGGCGGTCGAAGACTGCTTTTGCGAGCCCGCGATTTTATCTATTTCGTCTATGAATACGATTCCCGAGTTCTGAACTTTGTCAACCGCTTCCCTAATGACCGAATCCATATCGATAAGTTTCTGTGATTCTTCGAGCATGAGGAACTTTCTTGCCTCGGCTATCGTGAGTTTTCTTTTTCTTGATTTCTTGGGCATCAGATTGCCGAAAATGTCCTGAAGGTTAAGCCCCATCTCCTCGAGACCTATAGGTCCCAGCACCTGAAGCATCGGCATGCTGTCGGACGACATGTCAAGTTCGATTATCCTACCGTCGAGTTTGCCTTCACGGAGTTGTTCGCGGAACTTATCACGTGTCTTCTTGTTATTCGTCTCTTCTGTTTCCTGAGGCTCCGCGGGTAATCCCGCTTCCGCGGGTCTTGGTTCGCCGTTCTTCTTCTTTACCTGCGGCAGAATTATATCGAGAATTCTCTCAATAGTATTTTCCTCGGCTTTTTCCCTGACCTCTTCCTGTTTTTCAGTCTTAACTATGTTGACGGACAGATCCGCGAGTTCGCGTATCATGGATTCAACGTCGCGTCCTACGTAACCGACTTCCGTGAATTTCGACGCCTCGACTTTTATGAAGGGAGCGTTCGCGAGTTTGGATATTCGCCTCGCGATTTCGGTCTTGCCGACACCCGTGGGTCCGATCATTATTATGTTGTTCGGCATGATCTCGTCCTTCATGTTCTCCGAGACCTGCTGTCTGCGCCACCTGTTTCTAAGCGCTATTGCCACCGATTTTTTCGCGCTTTCCTGACCTATTATGTATTTGTCAAGTTCTTCGACTATCTGAGATGGGGTTAACTGTCCGAATATTCCCTTACCGGTTCGCTTCTTATCTGCAGCCGGTTTTCCGTCTGTTGCTGTTGCCATGTTCTCTTGTGTTATTCTAATTCTTCGATTGTAATGTTGTTGTTTGTGTAAATGCAGACTTCTGATGCCTGCTTCAGCGCCTCCTCGACGATTTCGCGCGCGGAGAGTTTAGTGTATTTCAGCATTACTCTCGCTGCCACGTATGCAAACTCGCCTCCCGAGCCGATAGCGGCTATTCCGTCGTCAGGCTCTATGACGTCGCCCGTCCCTGATATTATGAGCGTCTTGTCCTTTCCAACGACGGCGAGAAGCGCCTCGAGTTTTCTCAGATATTTATCCGTGCGCCATTCCTTCGCGAGTTCTGTCGCTGCTCTCAATAGATTGCCCTTGTATTGCTCGAGTTTTCCCTCGAACCTTTCAAAAAGCGTAAACGCGTCCGATGTCGCGCCCGCGAAACCGACGAGCACCTGATTGTTGTATATCTTTCTGACCTTTTTCGCCGTGTGTTTCATTACGGTGCTGCCCATTGTCACCTGTCCGTCGCTTCCGATAACGGGCTTTCCGTTGCGGATTAATCCGATGACTGTGGTTGACTTGATTTTTCTTTCGTTCATCCGTTATAATTTTCTTCTTAGCCTTGCCACGGGAATTTTCAGCGATTCCCTGTACTTCGCGACAGTGCGCCGCGCTATCTTGTATCCTACCTTGATAAGTTCCGTCGTAAGTTCATCGTCCGTTAAAGGCGAACTCGCGTTTTCTCCCTGTATAAGTTCCGCAATCCTGTTCCTGACTTCTTTCGTAGAAATGTCGTCGCCCATGTCGGTTTTGAGGTGATAACTGAAGAAATGCTTCAGTTCAAATATTCCGAAATCCGTCTGAACGTACTTACCGCGCACCGTGCGGCTTACGGTCGATATGTCCATCGATATATCCTCGGCGACTTCCTTCTCGAGCATCGGTTTAAGATTCTTCCCTTTCAGGTCGAAGAATTCCCTCTGCCTGATTAGAATCGCGTACATCACCTTCATCAGAGTCTCTTTCCTCGATCTCAGCGATTCGAGAAACCATTTCGCTCTTTCAAAATTAGTCTTGATGAATTCCTTTGCCTTCTTGTCCTTGACTTTTACAAGTCCGCTGTACATTTCGTTCAGCCTGAGCGAAGGCACAGACCTGTCGTTAAGTTCAACCTTGTATTCTTCGTTCTCCTTGTACACGAGAATGTCGGGATAGATGTATATGTTGTCCGATGTGTCAAGCAGGTAGCCCGGCTTCGGATTCAGTTTTGAAATCACTTCGAAAATCCTGTTGACCGTTTCGATGCTGATGTTGTATTCCTTCATCAGTTTTTCGTAGTTCTTCAGCCTGAATTCCTCGAAGTTGTTATTTAGTATGTCTATGCATTTTCTTTTAAGCGGCTCGTCGAGTTCAAGGTCCTCCAACTGCGCAATTAGGCATTCGCTCAGGTTCCTTGACGCTATGCCGACGGGTTCAAACGTCTGAATTACTTTAAGCACCTTCAGTATTTCTTCGGATGTGAACGATTCTCCGGGATATCCGGACTCTGTTTTCTGCTTCTCGAGGTCAGCGGCTATCTCTTCGGGATTGTCCCTGAAATAACCCTCGTCGTCGAGCGACCAAATCAGTTCTTCGCCGATAAACATTTCCCTCTCACTAAGTTCGGATAGATGCAGTTGCGTGAGAAGGTTATCTTTCAGCGTTACTTTCGAACTCCACATGTTTTCGTAATTGACGCGCTCTTTAGTGCTCGTGTCTTCACTCGCCTTGTATCCTTCATAATCCGAATCAACGAAATCGTCCGTATCGAATTCCTCGTCTTCCTTGCTCGTCTTCTCGACAGGCTCTTCGCCTGCGGCTTCTTCCTTCTCCGTTTCTGTCTCGACGGGTGATTCCTCGTCAAGAGTCTGTTCCTCAAGGAGTTCGTCTGACTCTTCGAGGAACGGATTCATCTCGAGTTCCTGTTTCACCATTTGCTCCAGAGCAATCGTAGGTATCGCAAGCAGATTCTGTTTTTGTATTATCTGCGGTATTAACTTTTGAAGCTGCTTTTGAGATTGTGTCTGTTTTAACATTTGTCTTTATTTTCTTTTGTGTACCTGTTATAGAATTCAGTTCCGAAACGTCTTATCACTGCGTCCTTAACGTATTCAAAAATCGGAATTTTTTCACTTTCACCTTTCAACAACGCACCTTCGCAAAAATACGATTTTTCATATCTTAATTCGTTACCTTTTTCTCCTCCTACTCTTATAGGGAAAAGTTCGCAGGATATCGGCTTCTTGAACTTGATTTCCCCGTTGTTGTATGCCTGCTGAATGCTGCACTTCGCTACGTCTCCGTCGTAGTATGAAAAAACGCAGTCGTTGTTGTTTACGCAGTTCATCCAGATGCCGCCGTCATACACCACATAAAATCCCTCTCTGTCAATAACTTTCCTGTTTACATCGCTCAGGTATTTCTTCGCGTATTCATACGAATAGGCTATTTCAGCGATTTCACTCCTGTTAAGCGGAGCGCCGAGCGTGCCCTCCACCGTGCAGCAGGCGCCCTTGCATTTATCCGCGTCGCAGGAAAAATTTATCGAGAATATTCTCTCGTCGATATTGTATTCTTCTTCCGTCATCTCTTTAAAAAATATTTCCCGGGAATTTGTATTACGAATCCCTTGAACTCCATCATTAATAAGTTAACGAGGCAGTCTGAAATATTCAAGCCCGTCATTTCACTGATTTTATCGATGTGCGCGGGCTCTTCGCCGTCGAGTGCGGCGTAAATTTTCGTCTCGAACACGCTCATCTGCGGAATTTCCTTCGCGGGCTTCGGATTAATCTTTTTATCGAGAAAATCGCGCAGTTTGAAACTCAACTCCGAAACAATATCTTCCGCGGACATTATCAGTTTCGCCGCTCCCTTTTTAATCAGATTGTTGCAACCCTCGGATTTCCGTGAACCGATGTTTCCCGGCACCGCGAACACTTCCCTGTTCTGGTCAATAGCGAATTCCGCCGTGATAAGCGAGCCGCCCTTGATTCCCGATTCGATTATGACAGTTCCAAGAGACAGACCGCTGATGATTCTGTTCCGCCTCGGAAAGTTCATCCTCTCCGCCTGAACACCGGTATCGAATTCTGATAACAGCGCCCCCTGCAATGCGATTCTCTCCGAAAGAGGCTTGTTTACGGGCGGATAGATTTTGTCGATTCCTCCGCCGAGCACGGCATATGTTAGACTGCCCCCGTCAAGCGCCGCCTTATGCGCCGTAGAATCTATTCCCATCGCGAGACCGCTTACAATCGGAATACCGTCGGATGACAACTCGCCCGCAATGTCAAGACAGGCTTTTCTTCCGTAATCGGAAGGATAACGCGTCCCGACAATACTAATTGAATGATTCAAACGCTCCGAAAGTTCCCCTTTGCAGTATAAAACGGGCGGCGGGTCGTATATGTTCTTCAGGTTTTCCGGATAATCGCGGTCGAGCAAAGTCACAGGCTTGATTCCCTTGCTCTCCGATATTTCAAGCATCGTGTCCGCTGCCTGAAAAATATCCCTCCTGCTTTTAAACAGCGCGTGAATTCCGTCGATGAGACTCTTATTAATTCCATCAATCCTTATCAGGTCGAAATCGGACGCCGATTCGAGCATATCCGCGTTCCTGTAAACCTCAAGAATCCTTTTTATCCTTACGTCTCCCGCATTCTTCAGATTCTTAAGGAAATACACGTAGCGGAAATTCTCATTTCCGTTGTTCTCCATTTTCCTATTTTTTTAGTTTCGGGTCGAATGCGTCTCTTATTCCGTCGCCGATAAGATTAACAGCGAAAACCGCGAGCAGTATCGCGAGCGAAGGGAATAAGACCATCCCGAAATTTGTTCCCGTTATAAGAAATTTGTATCCGTCAAAGACCATTTGCCCCCAACTCGCCGTGGGCGGCTGGACTCCGAGTCCAAGAAAACTCAGACTCGATTCGAATATTATTGCGTTAGCAAGCCCGACCGTTGAAGTTACAATAACCGGAGAAAAAGAGTTAGGCAAAACGTGCCGAAATATGATCCTTAGACTTCCGAATCCCGCCGCACGGGCTGCTTCGACGTACTCGCTCTCGCGAATTGAAATAATCTGTCCGCGGATTACGCGCGCGATGTCAACCCAGCCCGTCAAACCTATCGCGACGAACGCCTGCCAGTATCCCTTACCAAGAACTATCGATATTGCTATCACAAGCAGTATTGACGGGAATGCCCAAACGACGTTGACAAGCCACATTATCAATCTGTCAGACGCGCCCCTGAAATATCCTGCGATTGAACCGAGAAATACTCCAAGCAGAAGCGCGATGCCCTGCGAAATCAAGCCGACCGATAAACTTATTCTCGCGCCGTAAATCAGACGGCTTAGAATGTCCCTGCCGAACCTGTCGGTGCCGAGAAGAAACTTCATTTCATAAACGCAACTGCCGTCCTTCTTCGCGAGAGCGTCTATGCTTTCGGTAATTTCCTTGTCCGTGTAATCGACGTACTTCACCGATTTATCGTCTTCGGAAATCAATTTTTTTACCGGAATGATTTTACCGGTACCGTTCTCCTGCTTCAGAAGAACCTTCGAACTGAACATCGGCGGCTTTGAAGTGAACTCGAGCAATTGCCTGTCAGGGTCGTACGGCGAAATCAGCGGGGCGAAAACAGCGGCGATAATAAGTATGCATAAAAAGAAGAAAGCCGATACCGCGAGTTTATGACGTTTGAATCTCCTGTACGAGTAATACCAGAGGCTTCTGCCCCTGTCGATATTTATTTCCCGTTTATCCAAGTTTCACCTTCGGGTCGAGATACGCGTACGCTATATCCACGAGAAAATTTATAATGACGAATATAACCGCGCTGAAAAGTATGCTTCCCTGTATCATCGGGAAATCGAGTTTCATTATCGAATCCATCGCGAGCGAGCCGATACCCGGCCAGTTGAATATGTACTCGATGAAGAATACTCCGCCGAGCGTAGCGGCGAACGAAGAACTCAACGCGGTAACGGTCGGATTTAAAGCGTTTCTCAGTGCGTGCTTCATAATTACCCTGAACTCCGAAAGTCCTTTCGCGCGAGCGGTCTTTATGTAATCCTTTCCCAGCACTTCGAGCATCGACGTGCGCGTTATTCTCGCGGTGATTGCCATCGGTCTTAGAGCAAGAGCGAACGCGGGAAGCACGAGATACTGCCATCCACCGTCGATGTAGCCCGATATGGGAAACCATTTCAACTCCGCTCCGAAAATATAAACCATCAGAAGCGCGAGAACGAACTGAGGAATGGAAATTCCAAAAAGGGATATCACCGTAGATATATAATCGTAAAATGTATAGGGTTTGACTGAAGAGATAACGCCCGCAATAATACCCGCGAATGCCGCGAATATCATAGCCGTAACTGAGAGTATTAAAGTCGCGGGAAATTTTTCAAGAATCGTCGAAGCAACGTCTCTGTTCGTTATGTATGATTTTCCGAGGTCGAATTTCGCGGCTCTTACTATAAAAGACGTGTACTGCTCATAAACGGGTCTGTCGAGCCCGAGTTCCTTTCTGACGGATTGAACGGACTCCTCGTCCGCGCGCTGTCCAAGCATCATCTTCGCGGGGTCGCCCGGTAGAAGGAACGTCAGAATGAAGGAAACGGTGAGCACGCCGAAAATAATCAGCAGAGAATTGGCAAGATTTTTTATTATGAAATTTCTCATATAAAATAAAAAAGTCTCAAATCCTTCAATGGAAATGAGACTCTTTTAATGAACTCCTTAAAGATTACTCCTGAATGACTCTCTTTGCTTTCAGGAACACACCCGAATAAAAGTCGGAATCGAGTGAAGCGACTGCTACTCCGGTCCTTGAACCGGAATGGACGAAATATCCATCGCTTAAATAGATACCGACGTGTGTAACTCTGCCTCTGTGCATCGTATCGAAGAAAAGCAAATCTCCGAATTTCAATTCGCTTCTCGTTACATCAGTACCGACGTTCGACTGCTCGTACGAAGTTCTCGGCAGCATTACGCCGAGCGACTGGTACATAACAGCCTGAACGAAACCTGAACAATCTATTCCTCTTTTTGAAGTTCCACCCCATAAGTACGGAGTGTTTAGGTATTCAATTACTTTGTACATTACTTCATCGCTAATCATTTCAGATGAATTGTCGGATGAAGGAACGTAACCAATCAGAGAACTTGATAATGATTCGAGACTACTCTTCGAGATTGAAGATTTTTTAACTAAGGTACTGGTGGCTACTAATTCTTTGGAATTCTTGTAAACATTGGCACCTTTAATCTTCGAAGTTAATTCCGAGCCGTTATCAGAGAGATCTCTCGTAGCGGAACATCCGGTTATCATCGCAACAGCAAGAACAATGACGGATAATAACAGTAACTTTCCGTTCTTGAGCATTTCTACTCCC
>DATMXZ010000126.1:0-5738 GCA_035561235.1 Ignavibacteria bacterium | reverse complement strand
ATTAGAAACCTCTTCCGAACTGGAAGTGGAACAGCCATTTCGGATCTTCATTTTCGGCGGCTTTTCTGTCAAAACCGTAACCGATGTCGAAACCTATCATCCCGACCGCCGGGAGTTGCAGTCTTGTTCCAAATCCGACTGATTTCCGCAAATCAAACGGGTCAACCTTGGCGAATTCCGACCAGACGTTTCCAGCCTCGGCAAACGCTAAAATGAAAATCGGAATCGGGTCAAGCGAAACGGGGTATCTGAGTTCCACGCCGTATTTGAGAGCGACTTTTCCGCCCAGATTGCTGCCGCTCAGGCTGTATTTCGGACCGATGCCGCGGTCTTCGTAACCCCTTAGAGCGATAGTATTGTAAGCGAGTCCGTTGCCGCCCATATAGAATAATTCCGTCGGGGGAAGATATTTATCGCTTCCGATTGAATTAACCAGATAGAAATTAAAATTTGAATAGAGGACAAGTCTCGAATTCCTGAAGAGCGGAGTGTAAGTTTCGGCTGTGAAAATGTTTTTAAGGAAATCCGTATTTCCGGGAAGGAACGGACCGCCCGACAGTTCCGTAGTCAGCGCGACTCTTGTACCCGTAAGCGGGAATATCGGGTCGAAAACCGACGACCTGCTGATTGTCTGCCTCAGGCTGAATTGCGTTCTGTTACCTTCCTGATAATATCCTCCGCCGTTTATGACGTCAGTATTCTGGACTTTTACAGACCAGTCGCCTCTGAAAAAGTCATCGGGAAACTTGAATCTTCTTCCGAGATTTATCTGAAGTCCTGTTTCACGGACATCGTACGAATAGAACGTACGCGAATCGAACAGGTTGAAGCCGAGAGATGTAGGAGTATCGAGGAACCAGGGTTCAGTAAGTCCAACTGAAAATGTTCTGTAAGTCCCCGCCTCGCCGAACTGCCAGGAGAAATTTAGCGCCTGACCGCCGCCGCCTGAGAACGGATGCATTATATCGAAATTATTGAATGTGAGTCCGAGCGCGCCCGTGAATCCGTAGTAACCGCTGTAACCCACCGAAGCGTTGAACTGGTCGGATGACCGCTCCTGAACTATGTACTTGATGTTCACGGTCGAATCATTAGCAAGCGATATGTCCTGATTTAACTGCTCGGGGTTGAAGTAGTTAAGGGCGTTCAACTGCTGTATGCTGCGCTTCACGTTGGCGCGGTTGAAATATTCTCCGGGCAGCGTGTACATTTCGCGCCTGAGAACCTTGTCCTTCGTCTTGTCGTTTCCCTCGAAGGAGACTAACCCGAGTCTGTACTGGTTGTTCTCGGTTATTTTTATTTTAATCTTTACGCGGTCAACCCCCACGTTTGTTTCATTAACGTCGGCGGTGAATCCCAGATAACCGTTGTCATAATAAAGTGCGCTGAGGTCATTCTCCGTTTCGTTGCCGTACAGGTTCAGTTGGAATTTCCTCATATCGAAGATATCGCCTTTTTTCATGTTGATTCTGGCATAGAGAATCGAATCGGGATAAATTTTATTGCCTTCGAAGTAGAGAGTATCAATCTTAAACTGTCTTCCTTCGCGCACATTTATCTTCAGGAATACATCTTCCTTGTCCTGCGAGAGTTTCATATCCGAACTCACCACTTCGGCGTCCTTATAACCAAGTTCGTGGTAATAATCCACGATTAATTTCTTGTCATCGTCGAATTTGACTTTCTCGAATCTTGCACCGTCCCAGAATTTCCACCAAACTTTTTCGGAGATGTTATCCATCGCGCCTTTGAGTTTTTTCGAAGGGACATCGATATTTCCTTCGAAAGAAATTTCCCTTACGGTCAGTTTCTTGCCTTCATCAATCTTAATCCTGATTCTCGCCTCGTTGCTTGCCGATATCAACTTATCGACTTTAACTGATGCAAGCGCATAGCCGTCTTCGGCGTAATAGAGTTCAAGATTGTACGCGACGTCTTTAAGTTTCTGCTCGGAAACGACTTCACCGTTAGCGAGCCCGATTTTTTCTTTTATGTCGCTGACCGAAAAATGGTCGTTGCCCGTTATGTCAACGCCTTCGATTCTCGGCAGTTCATCAACGGTTATTACGAGATATACATCGCGTCCGAATTTCTTATCGACTGTAAGCGCTATGTTTGAAAATAGTCCCAGTTTCCACAGTCTTCTTATGGATTCCCTTGTTTCATCCGAAGGGATTCCGATTTCCATATTTTCTCTGAGTCCGGAATAAGCGACAATAGTTTTCGAATCGTAGACTCTGTTACCCTTAACGGATATATTTACAATTCTGTACGTTGTATTTTCATCCTGGGCGAATGAATCCGCGGTGAAAACGGCGGACAGCATTACAAGCATCAGCACGAATAAGTATTGGATTTTTTTTACTGCCATTATTGGTTTTACTTTTTGTTTAATTGTTCGCTTACCAGCCCGAATCGGCGTTCGCGTTTCTGAAATTCTCTGATAGCGTTGTAGAGATGCTGTCTTCTGAATTCGGGCCAGAAAACGTCATCAATGTATATTTCCGTGTAAGCAAGTTCCCAGAGTAGGAAATTGCTAATCCGGTACTCGCCTCCCGTTCTTATCATCAGGTCGGGGTCGGGAATTCCGTTTGTCGCAAGATAAGAGGGAAATAATTTTTCGTTAATATCTTCCGTCTTTATTTTTCCGCTATTGACGTCCCCTGCGATTTTCCTGACCGCGTTTATGATGTCCCACCTTCCGCTGTAACTGAGCGCGAGGTTAAGCGTCATAAGTTTATTGTCTTTAGTCTTTCGCATCGCGTCCTGAAGTTCCTTAAAAACAATGTCAGGAAGTTTTTCCAGATTTCCCGTAGCAATTAGCCTTACGTTATTCTCGTGAAGCCTGTCGGTTTCGTTCTTCAGGGATTTAATCAGAAGTTTCATTAAAATCGTGACTTCATCTTTAGGTCTTTTCCAGTTCTCGGTCGAGAATGTATAAAGAGTAAGATATTTCACGCCCAGTTGTCCGCACGCTTCGACAGTGTCTCTTACGGACGCAACGCCCTGTCTGTGTCCGAACACTCTGGTTTTTCCCTGCGACTTTGCCCATCTCCCGTTACCGTCCATTATTATGGCGATGTGTTCGGGAATTTCCCCGTGTTTTTTCAGTTCGTCCTGTACCGCTTTGTCTTTTGCTGTAGGAGATATCAAGTTTTGTTATTAAAATTTATTATCCTAATTTCATCGCTTCGCGGACTTCTGTCATTGTCTGCACAGCGACGCTTCTTGCTTTATTTTCACCATCCTCAAGAATTTCGAGGACTTCTTTTTTCTTCTGTTCAAGTTCCGCTCTTTTTTCGCGAATCGGAGCGAAGTAACCGCTTATTTTCGACGATATGTTCATCTTGCAGTCGAAACATCCGAGCGAACCCGACTTGCAGCCTTCTCTGATTTCGTTGATTTCGTTTCCGTTGAACTTCTTATGATACGTATAAACCAGGCAAATGTCCGGATTTCCCTTATCGCCTTTTCTTAATTTATTCGGGTCGGTGAAAGCCTTTTTCATTTTGGTTTTTATTTTCTCCTCATCGTCCGAAAGAAGAATCGTATTGTCAAGCGACTTGCTCATCTTGGCTTTTCCGTCCAGACCCGGAAGTCTCGCGAACTGAGTTATCTTCGGTTCGGGAATGGGAAATATGCTGTGACCGTCAGGAAGGCAGTATTTCTCGTTGAACACGCCCGCAATCTGTCTCGTTATCTCCACGTGAGGAACCTGGTCCTCGCCAACGGGAACAAGGTCTCCCTTGTAAAGAAGTATGTCGGCCGCCTGCAATACAGGATAACCGAGATGACCGTACGTAATCGTATGGAGGTTCATCGCTTTTATCTGCTCTTTAAGAGTGGGATTTTTTTCCAGTCTTGCTTTTGTTATGAGCATAGAAAAAATCAGGAACAATTCAGTGTGCTCTTTAATCTTCGATTGCCTGAATATCGGCGACTTTTCAGGGTCAATTCCCGAGGCAATCCAGTCGATAGCCATTTCGATTGAATCTTCAAATACCATTGTCGTATCGAGATTTGTCGTGAGCGTATGGTAATCGGCAATCAGGTGATAGTTTTTATAATCCTTTTGGAGCGCAACCCAGTTCTCTAGCGCGCCGACATAGTGCCCTATGTGAAGTTTGCCCGTGGGTCTCATACCCGATAATATTACCTTCCCGTTATTACTTTTCATTTTGTGCTGTCAACCTCGATTTTAAAAATTTGTTCGCCTTCTTTTGTCATTCCGTATTTTTCTCTCGCGATTTTTTCAATTTTTTCGGAAGAGTTGTTTAGTTCGTCAACTTCTTTTTTCAGTTCTTCCTGTTTCTTTTTCTCGTCATCAAGTTGCTTTTCCAGTTTCTTCTTCTCCGATTGAAATTTCAGTCTTGTAAGAAGCCCTTTATCGGCGAAAACGGAAAAAACCAGTACCGACACTGCGATAACAGCGAGTATAAACAGCAGTTTGTTATACTTAATAAAACGCAGCGTCTTTACAAGAACACTTTCACCTGTGCCGTGATTATTCATATTTCCTCAGCGACGTTTTGATAACCGTATCAATCAATGTGTTAAACTCCATGCCTTCGGATTTCACCGCCATAGGAACGAGCGATAGTTCCGTCATTCCCGGCAGCGTATTAATCTCAAGGCAGAATAATTCATCATCCTCCGTAAGCAGGAAATCGACTCTCGCGTAAACTTCACAGCCCGAAGTCTTAAACGCGTTCATCGCTATTTCTTTGGCTTTATCCGACACCGCCGATTTTATTTCAGCGGGACAAACATATTCGGTCTTACCCTTTGTATATTTATGCTCGTAATCGTAAAATCCCTCTTTAGGTATGATTTCGATTACGGGGTAAGCCCTGCCGTCAACAATTGAGACAGTGATTTCTCTGCCCTTTACGTATTTCTCAACGAGCACCTTGTCCGAATACAGGAATGCCGTATTAATACCTTTCTCGAGTTCCTTTTCGTCGCGGGCAATAGTCAGACCTACCGTACTGCCCTCGTCATTCGGTTTAACCACGAGCGGTTTTCCGAAAATTTTCGGAAATTCCTTGATATTATATTCATCCTGTCTGTTTAATGCAACCCATTCAGGCGTTAAAATTCCATTCGCCTGAAATACCGTTTTTGTAATGTCTTTATCCATCGCGAAAGCGGAAGCCCTGACTCCTGAACCCGTGTACTTAATCCCTCTTAGTTCAAGAAGTGTTTGAATCATACCGTCTTCTCCGTACTTGCCGTGAAGTCCCAGAAACGCAATGTCAATGTTATCAAACAGCGTCGAATTAACGCAGTCGAGCATTTTTCTTGAGTTTTCGCCCTGAATGCTTTTTAACTTTTCAAGAGAGGGATACTCTTTGGAAACCATATCGCGGAAAATCACATCTTCATCGACTTTCTCACTTCCGAAAACGGGATCAATCACAGTCACGTTATGTCCCAGATTTCTCAAAGCCTTAAGTATTCCGCGCCCGGAAGAAAGCGCGACTTCCCTTTCAGACGATAATCCACCTGTTATTAATGCAATGTTCATGTATTTTCAATAAAACAATAAATATAATCATTATATTATAGTATAAAAACATTGATTTTTTTCTTACAAACCGAGAAATACGATGAAATAGCACGGTAAATTCGAACCTACTGTTTCGGCAGGTAAATGACTTCATTCCGGGTAAATTCCCGCGCAAAACGGATAACCGGGATTACTTCATTTTGACTTTATAAACTCGAATTTTGAACAT
>DATMXZ010000125.1:0-8716 GCA_035561235.1 Ignavibacteria bacterium | reverse complement strand
ATAATCCAAAAGAAAGGTAGCCTAATAAAAAAATGGGTATGAATTCAAAAGATGATCTAATTGCTCAAAATTTTGAAAATTTAAAGACAAAGAAAGTATCTGAGCTTGTTCAAATCGCTAAGGAACTGAAATTAACGGGATACAGCGATCTGAAAAAGCAGGAACTAATTTTTAAGATTATTGAGGCGCAGACTCAAAAAGACGGTTTTGCGTTTTCGTCGGGAGTATTGGAAGTGCTACCTGACGGATACGGATTTCTGAGGTCGGCGGATTACAATTATCTACCGTCGCCGGATGATATATACGTATCGCCGTCGCAAATCAAGAAATTTTCTTTAAAGACCGGTGACACTGTCAGCGGACAGGTCAGGCCGCCTAAAGAGGGCGAAAGATTTTTCGCGCTTCTCAAGGTAGAGGAAGTAAACTTCGGGGACCCGGAGAAAATCAGGGACCGCATTCTGTTCGACAATTTGACTCCAACTTATCCAATCGAAAAATTCACACTCGAGACAGTGCCATCAGAATACTCAATGAGGATAATGGACATGTTCACGCCCATCGGCAAAGGCCAGAGGGCATTAATCGTATCTCCTCCGAAGAGCGGCAAAACGATACTTCTTCAAACAATAGCGAACAGCCTGACGAGAAATCATCCAGAAGTGCATTTAATCGTACTGTTAATCGACGAGAGACCGGAAGAGGTCACGGACATGCAGAGGAGCGTAAAGGCTGAGGTAATAAGTTCAACCTTCGACGAACCGCCTGAAAGGCACGTTCAGGTATCGGAAGTCGTATTGCAGAAAGCGAGAAGGCTTGTAGAGGCGGGCAAGGACGTTGTAATTTTGCTCGACAGCATAACGCGACTTGCGCGGGCGCACAACACGGTTATACCGCACAGCGGAAAAATATTATCCGGAGGCGTTGACGCGAACGCATTGCACAAGCCGAAAAGATTTTTCGGCGCAGCCAGAAAAATCGATGAAGGCGGCAGTCTGACGATAATAGCCACGGCATTAATCGAGACGGGAAGCCGCATGGATGAAGTCATTTTCGAAGAGTTTAAAGGTACGGGAAACATGGAGAGCGTTCTGGACAGAAGGCTTTCTGACAGAAGAGTGTTTCCTGCGCTTGATCTCAACCGTTCCGGAACGAGAAAAGAAGAGTTACTCCTACCTCCTGAAGTTCTCAACAGGGTTTACCTACTCAGGAAAATCACGGCGGACCTTAATCCGGTCGAAGCCATGGAGTTTATTCTTGAAAAAATGCGCGGCACTAAATCGAACAAAGAGTTCCTTGCTTCAATGAATTCATAATTGTTTGAATGAAAATATTAGTGCTAAATGAAAAAAGAGATTTTAATCAATTCTACTTCGTATGAAGTAAGGATTGCCATTACCGAGGAGAACAAGTTAGTCGAACTTTTTTCCGAAAGCCCTGACCTTAGCCGCAACGTCGGCGACCTTTACTGGGGCAAGGTGGCAAAAGTAATGCCCGGAATAAAAGCGGCATTTATAAATGTTGGTTTTTCGCAGGACGCATTTCTTCATTTTTCCGACATCGACACTTCAATTGATGATTACTCGTCCATACTCGGAGACGACGATGACGTTGACGAAGACGATGAGGATGAGGAAGAGGTCGCAAACACGCATCACGTATCGACCGGCCGCAGGCCTCAGGTGAACATTGAGCGCGGTCAGGACATAATAGTACAGATAATAAAGGAGCCGGTCGGCAACAAGGGAGTCCGCGTTACATCAAAGGTTTCGCTGCCGGGAAGATATCTTGTTCTTCTGCCTTTCAACAAGAGAATTGGCGTCTCGAAGAAGATTTACAATTATAAAGAGCGCAGGAGACTTAAGGGAATCGTCAAATCGATGCTGCCACCGGGGACGGGTTTAATAATAAGAACTGTCGCGGCGGGGCAGGACGAGAATCTAATCAGAGACGATCTGAACAAACTCATCGCTACCTGGAACGACATACAGAACAAAGCCAAGACACTTAAGCCTCCCGCTATACTCTACAAGGACGTTTCGACGACGAATTCGGTCGTCAGGGATTTATTCAGGGACGATGTAGTGCGCGTCCTGATAGATTCCAAGAAACTTTACAAGGAAATAAAAGCGTATGTTGACGCGACATCGCCAGAATTTTCAGATAAGATCGAATACTATTCCAAGTCCGCTCCGATTTTCGACGTTTACAACATCGAGAAGCAAATCGAGGAATCGCTCAACAAGAAAGTCTGGCTTAAGAATTCGGGTTACATAGTAATCGAGACGACGGAGGCCATGACGGTTGTCGACGTTAACAGCGGCAAGTACGCAAAGTCGAGAGATCAGGAAATGAATTCGCTGAAAATCAATTTCGAGGCGGCGAAAGAACTCGCAAGGCAGTTAAGATTAAGGGATATCGGCGGTATTATAGTCGTAGATTTCATAGACCTTTACGAGGATTCTAACAAGAGAAAACTGTACGACGAAATCAGGAAGGAATTCAGGAAGGACAGGGCAAAGATAACGGTCCTGCCGATGACGGATTTCGGAATTGTTCAGATAACGAGGCAGCGCATAAGGCAGAGCATAATACACAGAATAAAGAACGACTGTCCGATGTGCAAGGGAACGGGCAGGGTGCAGACGAAAATGACGTTCATGACTGAAATTGAGACGGCGCTTCAGAGGTACAGGGGAGCGGGCGGCAGCGGATTCATGAGGCTACGGGTAAATCCACTCATCAAGCACTATCTGACGAGCGGAATAATTAATAAGATTTTATTGTTATGCATTAAATACAGGACAATAATAAAACTGGAGGTTGACGAAAACCTTCCTCTATCCGAATTCCGTTTTCTAACGATGAACGGAAAAGCGGACATAACGGACGAATACAGTATTTAGTATAAAGTATAAAACAAGAATAATTGCCAAAGTTAATAATTGACAACAAAGAGGTAGATTTCACGCAGGGGCAGACCGTGATAGAGGCGGCGCGCGCTTCGGGAATTAAGATACCGCATTTTTGCTGGCACCCGGGTTTGAGCATATCGGGTAACTGCAGGATTTGTCTTGTTGAAATAGAAAAACTGCCGAAACTCGCGATAGCATGCTCAACGCAGGCGGCAGAAGGAATGGTCGTTCACACGAAATCCGAGAAAGTAGTCGCGGCTCAAAACGCGGTAATGGAATTTCTTTTGATAAATCATCCGCTGGATTGTCCGATTTGCGATGAAGCCGGTGAATGCAAACTTCAGGATTACGCGTTCAAGTACGGCAAGGGAATTTCCCGATTCGACGAGGAGAAGAATCACAAGGACAAGCGCATACTTCTTGGTCCGAACGTCATGTTTGACAGGGAAAGGTGCATCAGTTGTTCGAGATGCATCAGATTTTGCGACGAAGTCGCGAAAGAGCCTCAGTTAACCTTCATACAGCGGGGTGAAAAGGTTACGATTACGACTTTTCCGGGAAAGCAACTGGACAATCCGTATTCGATGAACGTAATCGACATTTGTCCTGTCGGCGCTCTTACATCAAAAGATTTCCGCTTTCGTTCACGTGTATGGGACATGTCTTTCTCGGAAAGCGTATGTCCCGGCTGTTCAAGAGGCTGCAATACTCTGATAGGCGTGAGGAAGAACGAAATTTTAAGACTTGAACCGAGATATAATGGAAAAGTGAATCAATGGTGGATGTGCGATGAAGGAAGGCTGGGAACCTATAAGCAAGTGAATAACGAGAGCACGAGGATTAGTTCTCCTATGGTAAGACCTGAAGAGGCTGAAGAATCGAACGAATTGATGGTTACGACTGATTGGGAGGAAGCGGTGTCGAAATCCGTGTCTGTGCTGTCGGGAAAAAAGAGCAAGATACTCTTCATAGCATCACCTTACTCAACGCTGGAAGACAACTACGCGTTTAAGAAATTTGCAAAAGAGGTTTTCGGGAGCAGTGATATCGCATACATACCGTACATAGACGAAAATTTCGGAGACGAATTACTCCGCAAAAACGACAGAACACCGAACAGCACTGGTCTTGAGAGAATGGGAATCAAACCGTTAGGTGATAGCGAAATGAAAGGCATTATATCCGGTAAATTCAAGGCTGTTTATGCGATAAACGAAGATATTACAAAAGCGGAAGCGTTAAAGCCGCATCTGAAAGGCATTGACGTTTACATATATCATCTAAACACAGTTAATGAATTCGCGATAGCCAACGCGGAAGTAATATTTCCGGAATCTACATACGCGGAAATTAACGGAACATTTATGAATTTCGAGGGACGCATACAGAGGATAAAGCCTGCGGTAGCGACGCTCGAGCAGGAAAGATTAATGGGCGAGTTCGAGATGTCAAGGCTTGATAAATTCGGCGCTCCCAACGACAGGTGGATGAAAGACGTGAGATTTAACGCGAGACCGACGTGGAAAATTCTCAAGCAGATAGCAAAAGCATTCGGTCACGATTTCAAGTTTGAGAATTCGGAAGAGGTATTCACGGAGTTGTGCGAAATTGAATTCGGGCTCAAGGATATGGATTATGATGAAGTCGGATCAAAAGGTATACAGATAAAGAGATAAATATTTATAAGATTCAGTCTCAAAGTTCCGTTTCGAACAGCGGGGCTTTTTTTATATCCTAAATCAAATCCGCATTGCATCACCAGAACGACACTGCGGTTCGGCGATACTTCTTTACAGCGCATGTCAAGGGGGAGCTTTCGCCGGTATCACAATCATTGATTACATCATTATTTCCGGTATCAAAAGTCTAACTACTAACTTCTTCTATAATTGTTAACTGCTAATTGTTTGATTCTCTTTCTTTTTTTCTTTTCAGGAAATCAGAGATATAAAAGATGAAGGCTATGAGTGTAACGACAGCCATTATAAGTATAATGTTGTTCCCGCGAAGAAATCCGACAATAAAGAATACGACTACGGAGAGTCCCGTGAGTCCGACAGCGATGTGCGCCGCTACGTGGTTATCGTTTCTTACGGGGAAAGAGAGTATAAGCAGAACCGCTCCTATAGCGACGGAAATAAACGATGTCGGGCTGCTTGAGATTATATAGCCGTAAAAACCGAGTCCGATAAGAATTACAGCATTAAAAATCATTACCTGAAAGTTCTTCATAGAGTTATTTAAATTCATTACCGATAACAAACGGGCACTCAATATCGTTCGGTATATAAAACAGGAACAATTCTCGTTATATTTAGTAATAAAATAAAAACCAATGAGAATGAAACAGTTATTTCCCGTCATTATTCTGGCTGTGTTTGTTTTTGGTGGCTGTGAAAAGCAGTTCACAGAAAAAGAAAAAGATTTGCCGCCACAAACAATAAATAAAGTTCAGGAACAGACAAAAAGCGGTGAAACGAAAAAAGAGGTAAAAGCCTTGTATGACAAGGCTATACTGGATACTCCCGACGACAAGATACTCGAGTCGAAGATACAGAGGATGATAATAAAAACCGGAACGATGAATCTTGAGGTTGACAGATTCGACGATGCAGAAGCAAAACTGAATGAAAGCGTAAGGAAATTCGGCGGATACATATCGAACTCTGCTTCAAGCCAATATCCCGGAGGTAAGAAATCCGGTACGCTGACGCTTAAGATCCCGGCCGATAAGTTTGACGCATTTGTAAGTGACGTATCAGGTTTTGGAAAAGTATTGAACCAGAACATTCAATCAAAAGACATCACGGAGGAATACGTTGATCTTGAGACGCGTCTGAAGACGCAGAAAGAACTGGAAGATAGACTAATAAAACTATTGAACGACAAGGCGTCAAAATTAGCGGAAGTTATAGAAGTCGAGGAAAAACTTGCGTCAGTAAGGCAGAAAATAGAAAGCATTGACGCGAAGATGAAACTATTAAAATCCCAGTCCGATTATTCGACTCTGACAGTTTCGGTTTACGAGCCGTCGATGCTAGACACGTCATCGGGAGGCGGATTCTTCTACGAACTCTGGCAGGCGGTAAAGAAAGGGCTGAAAGGATTCACGAATGTGCTGGCGGCATCGATAACAATATTGATTGCGATAATTCCGATAGTAATTTTTGTCCTGTTTATCGTCTGGCTTATCAGGAAGATTTTCTTCAGGAAGAAAGCAAAAACGGTTTAACGAAATACAACTTAAGAGCGAGCAAAACGGGAATACAATCAATCGTATTCCCGTTTTTCCGAAGCATATAAATGCAAATTAAATTTTTTCCACGACAACGGCTGTCCCGTAAGCAAGAACTTCGGTTACCCCCGACATCACATCATTAGCGTCATATCTCATTCCGATAATCGCGTTCGCGCCGAGTTCTTCGGCGTGCTGCACCATAAGTTCGAACGATTCACTTCTCGTTTTTTCGCACAATTCCGTAAAGAGTGTGATGTTTCCGCCGATGATAGTCTGGAGCGAGGCTCCGATTGTCGCGAACATATTTCTTGAGCGTACGGTTATTCCTCTGATAATGCCGAGATTCTTCACGATTTTATAACCGTCGATTTCGAATGCTGTTGTAATTAGTCCGTGTTCCATAAACTTTTTCCACTTAAATTTAGTTATCAAATAGTTATCTTATATACACTTATAAGGATTATATGAATTTACGTAAAATCATTGTTAAAAGTTAGAATATTCTCATTCAGTTATAAATACAACGGAATTCCGCAGGATACGACTGAAAACGGCGGCGGTTTTGTGTTCGACTGCCGGTTCATACATAATCCGGGAAAATATGAAGAATACAAGAATTTAACGGGAAAAGACGAAAAAGTGATTATTTTCCTGCAAAAACAGGCGGAAATGACGGATTTTTTAATAAACTTGTACGGTATCATAGATAAATCGGTTGATAATTATATTAAGAGAGAATTTTCGGATTTAATGATATCTTTCGGATGCACCGGCGGAAGGCACCGTTCGGTTTATTCAGCGGAAAAATTGTCAGTTCATTTAAAAGAAAAGTATCCTGAAATTGAAATAGTTGTTACTCATCAAAATATTGAATAATGCAGAAAGTTTTTTTATTGTTCTTAGTGTTTATCTGTTTTAAGTTTTCTACAGCGCAAATCACTCCGGTTACCATAAAACTCGACACGGCAATAACAAAAGTACAAGGCTCGAAGTCATTTTATGTTCGTAATCCGTCGAACAAATCCATACAGATAACCGGCATACGGACGCTGCTCTCTCAGTTTTATTTCACAACGACTCCGTTCAGTATCAATCCATACGACAGCATGCAGGTAAACATACTGTTCAAGACGAATCAAAATGTTACATACAGGGATTTTTATATATTTGAAACCAAAGGTCTGAAGTATCCGCTCGTGTATTATCTAATAGCGACGGCTAAATATCCCGACGCGCAATATAGTTTCACGCAGGGTTTATACGACGAGGCTCTGAAGACCGCTCTCAAAAGTTTCACGACGACAGGATATATTTCGCTCGGTTATGATACCGGGCGTGACAAGATGTTCGAGACGGTAGATGATTACGGAGGGGACACGATAGAGTGTGTTTACATCGGCAGGAAAATACGCGCGACAAACAGGACGCAGGCGCAGAATCAGAATTTCAACACGGAGCATACATATCCGCAGAGTTATTTCAGCGAGAACGAGCCGATGAAGAGTGACTTATTTCATTTATATCCGACTGACGCTACTCCGAATTCCTACAGGTCAAATTACGCTTTCGGGAAAGTCGTATCGAACATAACGTATCAGAACGGCGGGTCGAAACTCGGCAAGGATTCGACAGGAGAAACAGTATTTGAGCCGCGTGACGTACACAAGGGGAACGTGGCGAGAAGCCTGTTTTATTTTTGCGTGAAGTACAACAACGTTTCTCCCGGCGGGTTCATGAACGCGAAGCAGGAAAACACGCTGAGGCAGTGGAATATTTTTGATACTGTGAACGCGAGAGAGAACTTGCGTAACACGAGGATATATTCTTTCCAGCACGTAAGGAATCCGTTCATAGACCACCCTGAACTCGTGGACAGGATAAAAAGCACGTTCAGTGTAGCGAACACGGCGCCGAAAGCGGAAATATCGGCGGCGCCATTCAGCGTGAAATTCGACACGGTAGCGGCGAACGACACTACGAGTTACTACATCGCGGTAATGAATTACGGGAATGCACCGCTCACGATAACTTCCGCGGTATCATCAGCGCTACAGTTTATCGTGGAGAGCGTACCTTCATCGGTTCCTGCCGGTGAATTGAGGTATCTGAAGGTGAAATTCAAACCGACGGCGATGTACCAGACATACTCAGGAACGCTGACCATTCAGAATTCAGATGAAACGATTGTCGTGAACTTAACAGGAGTGGGTGGAACGAGTATCGGCGTGAGCAAAATATCGTCGGTGGTTCCATCAGTATTCAGTCTTGAGCAGAATTATCCGAATCCGTTCAATCCGTTGACGAAGATACGATTCTCAGTGGCGAAATACGGATTAATCACTTTGAAAGTCTTCGACGTTCTCGGCAGAGAAACGGCAATGCCCGTCAATGAAATACTTCAGCCGGGAGTGTATGAAACGCCGTTCTCAGGAAATAATCTGACGAGCGGGATATACTATTATCAGTTAGCGATTGACAACGAGCCAATCGGCATCAGGAGGATGGTTCTGGTAAAATGACGATTATCAAGATTAGGGATTAAATTGAAATTAATATAATGAAAATC
>DATMXZ010000124.1:0-3276 GCA_035561235.1 Ignavibacteria bacterium | reverse complement strand
CATATATTATGATGAAACATCTACTTCCCCTATTTATCCTTGCGCTTCTATTTGCATTTTCAAATTCGGCATTTACGAATGTCATTCCGCAAAGCGGTGCAGGTGAAGGTATAACGGTAAAGGTAATCGAATCAAGAAGCGGATACACTAAACTTGAGTATGTATTCGGCGGATTCGATTCGAAGGAAATAAAAATTAACGGTAACACTTATATCTCCGTGTCCGCGCCCGATATGTCGTGGTTGATGGAGAAAGGCAATCCTGAATTGCTTACTTACAAGAGAAGTCTCCTGATTCCCGACAACACGGCTATGAATTACAGGATACTTTCACAGGAAACGGAAACAGTATCGACGCTGCCCGTGATGCCGTCCAAAGGACATTTCACGAGAGACATCGATCCAAATTCCGTACCCTACACTTTCAGCGGTGTATATACAACGGACAGTTATTATCCGAAAGATAATATTTCCTTTGACACTCCGTATGTTTTAAGGGATTTCAGGGGTATGGTCGTTCAGTTTAATCCCATGCAGTACAATCCTGTGCAGGGCAAACTGAAAATCACCAAGAAGATAACGGTAGAAATCTTTTCTGACAATAATAAAAAAGTCGTGAATCCGCTGCTCAGGTTAAATCCGCTTACGAGAGTATCGAGCGAGTTCGCGGGAATTTACAGGGACATGTTCCTGAATTACGGGACGGGCGATTTGAGATACGACTCGATTCCCGAACCCGGCAAGATGTTGATTATATGTCCGACTTCTTATATGACGGCGATACAGCCGCTCGTGCAATGGAAGCAATCGAGAGGACTGAATGTAACCGTAGCGGAATATCCGGCAGCGACCGGAACAGGCAACACAGCGATAAAAACATACATACAGAACATGTACAATTCCGCGGGTTCCGTCACATATATAATATTAGTCGGTGACGTCGCGGATGTTCCAACCTTGAACGGTCAGTACGAATCCGCTCCGTCAGATCCCTGTTACGTAAAACTGGCGGGAACTGACGCTTATCCCGACGCGTTCATTTCGAGAATTTCCTGTCAGAATGCAACGAGCATAGATTACGTCGCAAAGAAATTCATAAAGTTTGAAAGAGATATAGAATTCGGTGCATCGTGGTATACAAAGGGTACCGGAATCGGCGGTCCGGATGTCGGCGGTTCGCCTCCGTATGCCGATTCAATCAGAATGAACTGGGTAAGAGACACGCTTATGGCTCACGGATTCACTCAGGTCGATAAAGTGAACGGACCTGTCGCAACGCCTCAGACACTCATAAATAGCCTGAACGACGGCAGATACGTATTGAACTATATCGGTCACGGTTCGGGAACATCCTGGAGCAACACGGGATTCTCGGTGTCCAACGCTTACCAACTGGCAAACGGCTGGAGACAGCCCTACCTTCTTGACGTGGCCTGTCTGAACGGAAACTTTACTCTTAACGAATGTCTTGCCGAAGCGTTGCTTAGAGCGGGAGACACGGCAAATGCAAAAGGCTGCGTTACGATATACGCATCTTCTACAAATGCAAGTTGGGTTCCTCCCTGCGATATGCAAATGGCGTCAATGAGGCATCTTGCAAGGCAATCGAAGAAAACGGCGGGAGCGATTTCTTTCTTCGGACTTATGGCAGCGATGGACATTAACGGCGGCAGTAGCGGTGAAGGACTGAAACTGATGGAACAGTACAATATATTCGGCGACTGTTCGCTGCTTCTGACACGCGGAGTACCTTTAGGACCTGCTATTACTCACAATCAACTTCCGAACACAGAAAATCTTGCAGGACCGTACGTCGTGAACGCGACAATAAATACTCTGAACTCGGGTTTAATGACCGGAAAAACCAAACTCTTCTGGACAAGAGGCACGAGTTTTACAGACAGTATTGTTATGACCAATACAGGCGGTTTCAACTGGTCGGCAAGCATTCCCGGAAACGGTTCGTCAGCGGTTTACAGATATTACATCAGCACGATAGACTCGCTGGGTAGAACTGCAAAGGCTCCGGGCGGAGCTCCGGCGAACTATTTCTCATTTACCGCGTCGACTGATAACGTAAAGCCTGTAATAACTCATACGGGATTACAGGATGTTCCGAAATCGGTATGGCCGGCAACAGTGACGGCATCGGCAACGGATAATATTGGAATCGACTCCGTATGGGTGCGCTGGTACATCAACAACACATCGACGGGAATCAAGCATCTCAAATTACTGAATACATCGGGTTCGAATTTCGCCGCCGCGTTTAATTCTTCACAGCCGCAGGTGAATTACAACGATTCCGTATTTTACAGGATTTTCGCAAGAGACAACTCAAGCATGCACAACACGGATTCAACCGGTGTATATAAATTCAAAATAATAAATCTGGTCAACTGCTGTATCGGAACCGGAACTGCAACTTCGAACTATCCGTTCACCACCTACTGGATGGACGGAAGGACACAGATGCTCTTCACGGCCGCCGAACTTACGGCAGGCGGCGCGGCGGTCAACAGCGCGGTTACAAAACTCGGATTCAACGTTATCTCGGCATCGAGCCAGTTAATGAGCGGATTCAGCGTGAAATTCCAGCATACATCGCTCACGTCCCTTTCCGCCTGGGTGACATCAGGCTGGACGACCGGATTCACCGGAACCTATACGGTACCCGGAACAGGGTGGCAGTATATTAATATGACTGCTCCTTATTTCACATACGACGGTACGAGCAACCTTCTCGTTGAGGTATGCTTCGATAATTCTTCGTACACAGCCTATTCGCCTGTTTATTCGACAGCCGCTCCAAACATGACTCGGGGATATTATACGGATAACCAGACAGGCTGCACGATGACGAGCGGTTCGGCGCAGTCGAACAGACCGAACGTATGCTTCACGCTTACGACGCTTACGGGTCTCAGCGGCAACACGAGCGCGATTCCCGACAAGTACGAACTTGCGCAGAATTATCCGAATCCGTTCAATCCCGTAACGAAGATTAATTTCGCTCTTCCGAAACAGGGACTCGTAACGCTTAAAATATACGACGTGCTCGGTAGGGAAATCAGGACGCTGGTTAACGAGGTGAAACAGGCGGGAATTTACTCCGTTGATTTCAACGGAGCGGAATTCTCCAGCGGAGTTTATTTCTACCGTCTCGAATCGAAAGATTTCGTTGACGTGAAGAGAATGATACTTATAAAATAAAATATTAGTTTTTTTTCAAAAGGGGGCAGTCTCAGGTTGCCCCTTTTTTTATATCAAAAAAAAA
>DATMXZ010000123.1:0-2088 GCA_035561235.1 Ignavibacteria bacterium | reverse complement strand
ATTCTATCAGCCCTATTAGTAGTTGGAACAGTTACAAATATATTCTCTCAGAAATTGGAATTCTCGACTCATTTAGCGCCCGGCGGAGGAGTGCACTCATCAGACCCTTCCGTTTCAGATAGAAATGGAAACATATTCGTTGCAGGCGGTACCAGAGACGGCCTGAGAGTAACAAACGATGCGCTGCAGAAAAGTTATAGCGGACACAACGACGAGACAGGAGGCGATATATTCTTGATGAAATTGTCACCCGACGGTGAATTGTTATACTCGTCTTATATTGGCGGTTCGGGTTCGGAAAATTATTGTTTGCAAATAACGCTTGACGATTTGGATAACGTGTACGTCGGATTTACAACGGACTCGAAGGATTTGCCTGTTTCCGATAATGCCTGCCAGAAATCTGTAAAAGGCGGCAACGACCATTATATTGTAAAATTCACAAATGACTGCAAGTACATTGCATCTACGTATCTCGGCGGCTCAGGCAGCGACCATTGGACCAGACTCGCTGTAAATGATAATAAACTGTATCTGTTCGGAAAATCCATGTCCTGTGATTTCCCCGTAACCGGTAACGCTTTTCAAAATGCGTATGATAATTCTGCCCCGCCCGATACCGGACAGCCCTGGATGGCAGGCGACATAACAATTTCCGTCTTATCATTGAACCTTGATAAAATGCTGCGCTCTTCATATTTAGGGGGAAATTCACTGGACTATGTTATTTCTTTCTCTTTCGGCTTAGACGACAAAATTATTCTTACTGGCGGTACATATTCCGGTAATTATCCTGTAACAAAAGACGCTTATAAAAAATCTATAACGGGAAAGACAGATGGTTTCTTGACGATCGTAAATAAGAATTTGTCGAAAATGTTTTATTCGACTTATATCGGAGGCGACTCTACGGATCAGGTCAATTCTGTCATTGTCCGAAATGCCGGAAATCTTATTCTTGCAGGCGAGACAAAATCACCCGATTTCCCTGTCACTCCGGATGCCTTATACGGGTCGTATTTAGGAGGAAGGTCGGATGGCTTTATAATGAAATTTGATTTATTGACTAATAAGCCTGCATATTCAACCTTCTTAGGAGGCTCAAAAAGTGATTTTATAAATTATTCAGCGTTGACCGGAGATCAAAAATTTGTATTGGTAGGCACTTCAGGGTCAAAAGATTTCCCCGTTTCAGAAGACGCCTTGTTCCGCTCCATTTCCGGAGGCCTCGATTTGGTGATACTGATTCTGGACAAGGATATGAAAAAAATTGAATTCTCTACATTCGGCGGGGGTACAAAACAAATTATGATGACTCCGAACGTGGGATATTACAAAAGCGGTAAGTTGATAATATCAGTCACATGCGTCTCGCCTGATTTTCCCGTATCGATTAAATACGCCGAGTCCGACAGCACTTGGACGAATTGTATGATGAAATTTGATTTGAATGCAAAATTTTCGGATGCGCAAAAATAAACGTGTTCAAAAAAAGCAAGATTATGAACAAAAACATTATTTATATGCTCAACAGCATAAAGAATTTGGTTCTTCAAAAATAACGGAGGAGTAAGATTTTGAAAGCATTTGTGGCAGGAGGGAACGGCGCGACAGTATGCAGGTTGGTAAGAGAACTTCTGTACCGCGGCGTGTATGTAAAAACCTTTGTCCCCAGAGCGGAAAAACTTCCGTTCGATATAAGAACACACAAGCATATTACAATACTGGAAACAAATATTCTTCAACTGAGTGACAATGAGGTTGCGGATTACATAAAAGACTGTGATGCGGTTGCGTCGTGTCTGGGACACAACATAAGTCTGAAAGGAATCTTTGGAAACCCTAAATATCTTGTCACGGATTCCGTAATAAAATTATTCAATACTCTGGGAAGGGAAATCGCGACTCTTGTAAACTCTTATCAGACGAGAGGAGATTACAGCATAAGTTTGAATATGAATAATATAAATCTGTCTTCAGGCATATATTTTTACACTTTATCGGTCAACGAACCGAATTCAAATAAATATTTCCGGGATACCAAAGTTATGAACTTTGTAAAGTAATTTTTTAAAAAAAATAAAAACA
>DATMXZ010000122.1:0-5362 GCA_035561235.1 Ignavibacteria bacterium | reverse complement strand
TATTTATTGATTGTACCAAAATAAACGACAAATTTGAAATTAGACGCATTATTCATAGCCTCGCATCCCGACGACATTGAGATTACCTGCGGCGGAACCGCGATAAAACTCGTTGACGAAGGAAGAAAAGTAGGAATACTTGACCTTACGAGAGGCGAATTAAGCACGAGAGGAAATCTTAAAACGAGAAAGAAGGAGACTGAAGACGCTTCGAAAGCGATGGGAATCCACTACCGTTCAAACCTCGGACTGAAAGACGGATGCATAGAGAACACGCTTCCCAACAGAATTAAACTAATAAAGATAATCAGGGAAACGAAACCGTCGATATTGTTCGCTCCGTATCCTTCGGACAGGCATACCGACCACATTAACGCGAGCAAATTCATCCGCGAATCAGCGTTCCTGTCGGGACTCGAAAAGATTAAAACCGGAAAACTAAAGGCTCACAGACCGGATAAAGTTTTTTATTACAGGCACGCGTACGATTTTCCGATTAGTTTCATCGTCGATATTTCGGATACTTTCGCGAGAAAGATAGAAGCGATTTCCTGCTACGGTTCACAGTTCTTCAGGGGAAACGAATCATCCGCGGACGAGCCCGAAACGTACATCAGCACGAAACTGTTCTGGAAGGACCTCGAGACGCGCGGGAGATTTTTCGGGTTTAAAATCGGAGCCGAATTCGGCGAGCCGTTTTTCTGTTATGAAGACCTTAACATCAATGTAAACAACTTATTCACAATATAATGATTGATTTGAAGAAAAAGAAAATCCTCGTCTTTGACCTCGAAGTCGCCGCTTATGACTTTGATACTCACTATGACGAGGAAACAAAGGAATATCTTACCAAGTACGCTAAGAACGACGAAGAGCGCAAGACCGCGATTGAGAATCTTGTATTCACCCCTTTCACTTCACAGTTGGTAGCGATAGGAATGCTTGATTACAACAAGAAAGAAGGCGCAGTTATAGTCAACAACGAAAGCGCGCAAGAACTCGACCCTTCGGCTAAACTCGAGTCCGAGACAATGCTCGATTACGACGTTGAGCCCGCAGAAGGCGAAGAGAGCAAACTGCCCTTCAAAGAGGAAAAACTGAGCAAACTTACTTATCTTTGCAGGAGTGAGAAAGAAATGCTCGAACTCTTCTGGAAGAAGATTAAGAACGAAGGATACAACCTGTTCGTTACATTCAACGGACGCGAATTTGACTGTCCGTTCATTATGCTTCGCTCGCTTTTCATGGGAATACGCCCTTCTTACAACCTTATGAGCGGCACGGATTTCAACATACGCGGGTATCATATCGACATGATGAAAGAACTCACGTTCAACAAACACGCTCCGACGGGAGCGAGAAGAAAATTCTCTCTGGACTTTTACTGCAAGCAACTGGGAATTCCCAGTCCGAAAGCGGATGGCGTTACGGGAGATATGGTAAACGAACTTTTCAGAAATAACGAGACACAGAAGATTGCGGATTACTGCTTCGGCGATGTTGTCGCGACGGGAAATCTGTTTAACCTATGGAATAAATATTTAGATTTTAACAATTAAAGGAGCAAAAACAAATGAAACCAAATCAAATGCAGGGAATGCTGAAACAGGTGAAAAAGATGCAGGAAAGAATGGACCAGATACAGGCGGAACTCGAGAACAAACTTCTGACTGAAGAATCGGGCGGCGGCATGGTAAAGGTGACTATAAACGGAAAAAGCGTGATTCAGAAAATCGAAATCGAAAAAGAAATACTTAAATCTGAAGATTCGGAAATGCTCGAAGACCTTCTGATTGCCGCGTGCAACAAGGCATTTGAAGCATCGCAAAAATTATCTAATGAGGAAATGTCAAAAGCGACCGCGGGAATGATTCCAAACATCCCCGGATTAAATCTCGGATTCTAAAAATGGTTAATATTTCAGGAACACTCGAGACTCTCGTTACGGAATTGACGAAACTTCCTTCAATCGGGAGAAAAACCGCTCAAAGGCTTGCTATGTTCATTATCAAGCAGCAGCGTTCGGACGTCGAAAAACTTTCGAAGGCTCTTATTGAGATAAAGGACAAGATTAAATTCTGCAGCGTCTGTTGCAATATTACCGAGGATGAAGTTTGCCGGATTTGCGGTTCGGAGAAAAGAAACCGCTCGGTTATTTGCGTCGTTGAAGAGCCGCAGGACGTTTACGCCATCGAAAAGACGAACGAATACAGGGGTCTTTATCACGTACTGCACGGCAGAATCTCCCCTCTTGACGGAGTCGGTCCTAATGATATCAAGATAAAGGAACTTCTGTACAGGCTTGAAGACAATCACGAAATAAACGAAATAATACTCGCGCTTAATCCGACTGTCGAGGGGGAAACCACAATATTATATCTCGGCAAGATTATAAAACCGCTCGACATAAAAATTACAAGAATTGCAAGAGGCATTCCGATAGGCTCAGATATTGAACTTACGGACGAAGTGACTCTTGCGAAAGCGCTTGAAGGAAGAGTGGCGGTTTAAAGATGAAAAAGAACTGGTACGAAGAATGGTTTTCCAATAAACATTATCTCGAACTGTACAGTCACAGGAACGAAAAGGAAGCGCGCGACCTTATTAATCTGATTCAGAGAAACACGAGTATTGAATCGGGTTCATCAGTGCTTGACGTGTGCTGCGGCGCCGGGAGGCATTCTATTGAAATGGCAAGACGGGGATACAACGTAACGGGAATCGACCTTTCGCGGTACCTGATTTCGGAAGCAAAAAAAACACTTAAAAAAGCCGACGAGACGGGATTGAAGGCAAGATTTTTAATCCGTGATATGAAAAATTTTTCTTTCGGAAACAAGTTCGACGCAGCGATAAACGTGTTTTCCAGTTTTGGATATTTCGACAAGGACAGCGATAATCTTAAAGTATTCGAAAACATCTCTTCGTCTCTGAAAAAAGGCGGATGTTTCGTGTTTGATTTTTTAAACGAAAAATACGTGCGGAAAGCGCTCGTGCCTTATTCCGAGGAAATGCACGACGGGATGAAGATTGTGCTGAAAAGACGCGTGACGGATGGATTTGTCGTTAAGGAAATAATAATCGGGAAAAAGATTTACACGGAAAGAATACGGCTGTATTCGGCGAAAGAAATAAGGAGCATGCTGAAAAATTCCGGTTTCAGGATAGTGAATTATTTCGGCGATTATACGGGAAGCGGATTCAGCGGTACAAATTCCAAGCGCTTAATTATAATTAGCAGGAAAATTTGAATAAATCATTCTTAATATTTATTTTTTTTGCGATTGCCGCATTACTGAGTTCCTGCGCATTAAGGGATGACGAGTCGCCGACGATATCAAGGAATACTTTTGTTCCTCCGACGTCTCCCGACCTTGTAATGGTGAACCTTCAGTTCTCTGTCATCGAAAAAGACGTTAACAATTACATGTCGTGTTTCGTGGATTCCAATTACTCGACGAGAAGTTACAGTTATGTTCCCGACGTGATATCGCAGATACAGTATCCGATTTTTCAAAACTGGAAGTTGTCCAACGAAAAGACGTATTTCACGAGCCTCTTATCACTGATGAACGAGAGCGCGACTTCTAACGTATTCTTTTCAAATCCCGTTCTGAACACGCTGTCCGATACCGCTGTCTATGACGCGGACTATCTGCTCAGGGCTGACCATCAGAAAACAAATGTGGCAAAAACACTGAAGGGAAAGATAAGACTAATATTATCCGCGGATTCGAGGAATCTCTGGTCAATTCACAAATGGATTGATTTTCAATCCATGAACTCCGATACTACCTGGAGCGTTTTGAAAGCTAATTTCAGCAACTGAGTTGAAGAACAGCAAAATATATATCGTGTTGCTTCTGACTTGCGTGACTTTAATGCTTGCATCCTGCGAGAATATTTTCGCGCCGTCGCTCGACAACTCTTCTTCCGGACAGATTCTTTCCGACCAGAAAACAATCGACGGGGTTTTTACAAATTTCAGATACGCGTACACGTTCAAGGATACTTCGGTTTATTCGGGACTGTTAACTGACGATTTCATGTTCACATATACCGATTACGAATCCGGCTTCGACGTGTCGTGGGATAAACCGACGGAAATGAGAACCACAAGCAGGCTGTTCGAGAACGCACAGAAAACGGAAGTCATTTGGAACAACATTACCGTCCTTATCGGAGATAGCCTGAAGATGAACGTGAAAAGAAGTTTTAACCTCACGATAACTTTTAATCCGAGCAACATCGTAAGGCTGTACGGTTTTGCCGATATGAACCTCGTTCGCCCGACAGCGGACGGAGTATGGAAAATAAGGCGCTGGCGCGACCAGAGTTTTTAGAAATTCAGTTCTTTGATGTAATACCTTTCGTAAGTGTCAAGTTTCTTCAGCACATAATCCACAAGACCGTCAATCCTGTCTTCGGGTATTTCTCCTTTTGATTTCTGCCTGAATTCTTTCGCAAGATTTTCTTTTGTTGACAGTGTTATGAGACTTTCCTCGTTCCATTTCGAGTTTATGTTTCCCGGGTTTGAATAATTATATATGTCCTTGTAAAGTTCAACAAAGAGTCCCGTCTCATCGCGGTCAATCATATAAGTTTTGTAAATTATCCTCACGGGAAATCTGTCAATCTGCTCGAAATCATAAGTCATCGAGCGGCTGCTTTCGAGCCAGGACGAGAGGTCCTTCGATTTGATTACCCTGTTAATGAGAAATTCCTTCATCTTCGCTATATTATCATTGTCATTCCTGACACAGCCGTGCGAAAGGCTTCTCATCTTCGAATAAATCAGATTCGGCTTGTTCGTGCCGTGGAAATATCTCAATGAATTTTCGTCATAATGCACGACGAACAGACCGAGAGGATTCTTGGGACCCGGCGGCACCGCGGGCAAACTCTCTTTTCCCTTCTCAGGGTCTTTCCACGAAGGCCAGTTTCTGACTCTGTAGGCTTCGAAATATCCGGTGTATGTTTTATCTTTTATGGTTCCGATAACGTTGTTCCAGGTATCAATATAAATCGTGTCCTTTCCGTATAACTGGAATAAATGCGACCTGAATTCGGGTATGTTCAGTTCCCAGAGAATTTTAACCGTGTCGAGCAGAAAATTGCTTCCTACAATATAATCAACCTTGAAAAAATAACCGCCGCCCGCTTCCATCGGCTTATCGACCTTCTCAATAATCCTTTTATCTGTAATGTTCTTTATAATTCTTTCGCTGATAATCGGGAATTGATTTCTCAGATAATTTCCGATTGTTTCGTCGGCTTCCTCAATGCTTTCTGCTTCGACCTTTATTGTATCCCTGCCAAAGCCGGCGAAAAGCGACGGAACAAGGAACAGAGACAGTACAAA
>DATMXZ010000121.1:0-5307 GCA_035561235.1 Ignavibacteria bacterium | reverse complement strand
ATATTGTTTTTTGTTCTTTTCTGTCCGCGGCGGCGCTCGTTCTTTTTTCCTGCAATAAAGACGACGGAGTTTCGAACGGCGGTCAGCAGACGGAACTTTCTTACGCGAAGATTTTTACGGTGCAGTCGGGCGCGGTGAAGTTCGAGGTTTACAGCGCTTCGGGAAGCGGTATGATTTACGGCTACAACGATATCGGCTTCAAGGTTTTCATAAACGGAAACGAAGTGAATTCGGGCTCGGTCAGGTTCAGACCGATGATGTATCACAATATTGGCGGTCCCGGGCATTCGTCTCCGGTTTCATCGGAATATTTATACAGCAGTGAGTACAATCTGTTCAAGGGTTACGTCTGCTTCACAATGATTTCCGATTCTTCGGCAATGTGGTTCGCCGATTATGTTTACAACGACCTGTACGCGGTAGATTCCGCATTCTTCACGGTTACCGCCGTTTCGGGAATGCAACTGGCTTACTGGGATGACGTAAATCACGGCGGCACTTACTGCCTGACGCTCATAAAGCCGCTCACGGTTTCCGCGGGCTTGAATCCGTTTACCTGCATTCTTCACAGAACAACGGATGACGTTCATTTCACAGAAATTGATTCCGCGTCAATGATTATCAAAACGTATTTCGAACAGTCAGGAGAGATTTCGCAAAACAACATTAACCCCGCGTGGAAAGGCGGCGGAATTTATACGGGCTCGGTCAATCTTACTAAAGCGGGAAAATGGCACGTTCTCGATACGATTTATCATAACAATACAAGAATTACAAAAAACTCTCCGCCCGATTTTGTGTTTACAGTTCAGTAAGGCGGTTTAAAATTTAATATGAAAGATATCCGTAAAATATCCGTGTACGATACGCTCGTCGTTTATTACTTCTCGGGCACGGGCAACGCTCTAAAAGCCGCGCGGTGGCTCGCCGGCAAGGCATCGGAGTACGGAATGAAAGTTCATCTTCATTCGATTGACAGGTTTGAAAAAGTCACTCCGCCCGAATTGAACGGCAGGACGCTTATCGTTTTCTGCTATCCGACTCACGGCTTCAATCTCGCGCCGATTATGATGAAGTACATCGCGAAATTTCCGCGCGGAAAATCGGGCGTCGTAACTCTTAACACGCGGGGCGGTCTGAAGTTCGGAAAGATTTATTTCCCCGGACTAAGCGGCGTGGCGCAACTGCTTCCGATGTTCCTGCTTCTTCTGAAGGGTTATAAAATAAAGGGCTCGTTTCCTTTCGATATGCCCTCGAACTGGATTTCCGTTCATCCGGGTCTTACGGATTCGGCGGCGGGCGATATTTCAAACAGGCGGGAAAAGCAAATCAATAAATTCGCGGAACGGCTTTTCGAAAAAGGGCGCGCGTTCAGTTACAAGTTCTTCGTGTACCTGCCGCTGGATATCGCCGTTGCTCCGATAACAATCGGTTATTATTTCTGCGGAAGGTTTATGTTCGCGAAATCGTTTTACGCTTCCGCCGACTGCAACGACTGCAGGCTGTGTATCGAAAAATGCCCGACGAATTCAATCGTGCTCGTGGGGAAGAGGCCGTTCTGGCGGTACACTTGTGAGAGTTGTATGCGATGCATCGGCATCTGTCCGAGCAAATCAATACAGACGGCGCACTCGTTCATAATTCCGATAATGTATTTGTTCTCGCTTATTCCCGTGACCGCCGCGGTAGTGAACGTGCTCGGTCTTCCGGCAGACGGATTTTTTCAGGACGTATTAATCCGCGTGATAAACTGGGTCGCGGTTTTCCTTTTTCTGATTGCGGGATATTTCATTTTCGCGCAATTGCTGAGAGTGAAATTCATAAACAGGTTTTTCGAATACACGTCGCTCACGAGATACTGGAAAAGATACATCGCCCCGGGAATGAAACTCAAAGATTTCGGAACTAAATAAATCCTTTCGCAATGAAATGATAACGCCGAAAGAAATTTCTTTCGCGGAAAAACTTTACGCTGAAAATAATTCCTTTCTTTATAATCCGAATAGGATTAATTTTCTCGAAATTATCCCGTACAAATGGAGCCTGAAAATCCGGAAGTTCAGACGAAAGAAATCATCTCGCCCGCCGAAGAGAAATTTGAAAGACTTAGAAACAAAACGGGACTCATTCTCGGTCCGCTCGTTTTTCTGATATTTTATTTTCTGCCTTACTCATCGGTTTCTTATGAAGCGCACGCGCTCTCGGCGGTTCTTCTGCTCGTGATTGTCTGGTGGATAACGGAGCCCGTGCCGATACCCGCCGCGGCTCTGCTCGGAGCGGTGCTTTGCGTCGTTTTCAACGTGGCGGATATTAAAAAAGTGTTCGCTCCATTCGCCGACCCGATTGTGTTTCTCTTTCTCGGAAGTTTCATTCTCGCGGAAGCGATGAGCAAGCACGGTCTCGATAAAAGGTTCGCGCTCGGAATTCTCAGAATGAAGTTCGTCGGAAAAAGCACGGGAAGAATTCTTTTCACTTTCGGGGCGATAACGGCGTTCATCTCTATGTGGATTAGCAATACAGCCGCCGCGGCTATGATGCTTCCGATTGCCGTCGGCATCGTCGGCTCGGTCGCGAAAATCGCGGGTGAAGAAAAAGGCAGGAAAATCGACGTTAGAAAGTTCAGGTTCGGTACGGCTATGATGCTTATGACGGCTTATTCGGCGTCGATTGGCGGAATCGGAACGCTCGTAGGCACACCGCCGAATCTTATCGGCATAGCGATGATTGAAAAATTCGCGGGTCTGAGAATCTCGTTCTTCGAGTGGCTTATATTCGCTTTGCCGATGCTCGTAATAATGTACGTGTTCCTTTTTCTTCTGATTTATTTTCTGAACAAACCCGAAGTATCGGGTCTTAAAATCTCGGATTCTTTCGTGTCTTCTTCGAAACTAGACCTCGGTAAAATGAAACGCGGCGAAATAAATTCGATGATTGCTTTCTTCATTACCGTCGCGCTCTGGATTATTCCCGGATTCATAGCCGTCATATACGGTACCGAATCCGGTGTGTTTAAAAATTACAACAACCATCTTCCCGAAGCCGCCGCGGCTCTTATCGGAGCGTCGCTGCTCTTTCTTCTTCCAGTTGACAGAAAGAAAATGGAGTTTACAATCAACTGGAAGGACGTCACGCGCATCGACTGGGGCACGCTGATTCTATTTGGCGGCGGGCTTTCGCTCGGCAACCTTATGTTCGAAACTAAACTCGCGGATTATCTGGGAAAATCGTTCATAAACTTCAGCGGGCTTGATACGGTTTGGGGAATTACGTTCGCGGCAATATTCATCGCTATTATCGTGAGCGAAGCGACTTCGAACACCGCGTCCGCCAATATGATTATTCCCGTTGTGATTTCAATCTGCATCGCGGGAAACATCAATCCCGTTCCGCCCGCCATAGGCGCGACACTCGGCGCGAGTTGGGGATTTATGCTTCCCGTGTCGACGCCGCCGAACGCGATTGTTTACGGTTCGGGAATGGTTCCGATTACAAAAATGATAAGGTCGGGCGTTTTCTTCGATATTATCGGAGGCGTCCTGATTTGGCTTATTCTAAGACTGATTCTTCCTTTATTGAATCTCGGATGATGCGTATAAAAAATAAGTCTTTCCGCCGTGAGACGGAAAGACTGCAAACAGTTTAGAAATATTGTTGTGATAAATTAAAATATAACGTATGAAAACCCGACCTGAAGCGCTTCCTTTATCTGTGTCTTGAATGACGCCTTTTTTTCGTAAATAATGTTGACGCCGAGATTCACGTTTATGTAATCGTTGACTTTCGCAGTAATAATGTTGTCCCAGTTAACGTCCCAGACGTCAAGTGTGTTGAAGCGGGAAAACAATCTCAATCTTGAAGAGTAAAGTATGTTCTGCATCAGGTCAACGTTCGCTTCTGTAACCGATTCGATGCCGGTCTCAAGTTTGAATTTTTCAATTTCATCCTGCGTGTCGGGGTCGTCGGAGTATTTCGTGAATTCTCTGGTGATAACTTCCTGCAAGCCTACTCCGAGTCTGGTCGAAAAATTCTTCCTCGAGTATATGAAACCGAGCGATTGCGTTATGTAGCCGGGGTCGAAGAAAGCCGCCGTCTGAATTTCTGGAGATACGCTGTAGTCGTATCCGTTTGAAATGCTCGAACGGACTTCGTTGCTGAAATAAGGATTGACGACCCAGCCGAGATGCCTTATCAGAATCGAGTTCAGCCTTAGTTCATTGTCAGTCGTTTTGAACGAGCCGCTTGTCTTGGATTTTCCGTAAGCGAGTTTGAGACTGTTGTACAAATCCCATTTCTTGCTGTGATAAAGAACACCGAAATTTCCCAGTCCCGCAAAAGCCACGGCGTCTTCGCCTCCCTGCGTCCAATTTGAAAATGAAATCTGGCTCAGGTTTAGCGCAACGGCACCGCGAGGAGTCCAGCCGTATTTCAACGACGTGTCAACCTGCGCGGATAAAAGCGCTGCCGTGAATACGAGTATTAAAAGTAGTAATGCTCTTTTCATAAAATAATATTTTGATTCCGGTTTTTCCGAAATTGTTATTTTGTTAAGGCTTTTATCTTAAATAATATTCCTGCAAGGATTCCCGCTATGCTCGGAACTCCGAGGAACAGCCACAATTGTTCGATTGCTTTTCCGCCTGCGAAAATCGCGGGTCCGAAACTTCTTGCGGGATTTACGGATACTCCCGTTATCTGTATGCCGAATATGTGAATCACTACAAGTGTTATGCCGATTGCGAGACCCGCAAGTTCCGTGTGAACTCCGTCCTGCGTAGAGCCGAGAATTACTATGACGAAAAGAAACGTTGCTACGAATTCAAAGACAATCGCGGAATGGAGAGCGTATCCGCCCATGTATCCCGGTCCCCAGCCGTTCTGTCCCAGACCGCTTGCGGCAATGTCGAATCCGGTTCTACCCGTCATAATGAGGAAAATCACCGCGGCTCCGAGTATGCCGCCTATGAATTGAAAAATTATGTAACCCGCGAGGTCTTTTCCCGTCATCTTACCGGCGAAGAAAACTCCGAGACTTACAGCGGGATTAATATGGCATCCGGAAATCGGACCGATGCCGTATGCCATCGCTATTAAAGCCAGACCGAAAGCAAACGCGATTCCAAGCACTCCTACGGAGGCTCCCGCAACAACGGCAGTGCCGCATCCGAACAATACAAGCGTGAAAGTTCCTATTAACTCTGCAAAGTATTTTTTCATTGACGTAGTTTTTGGTTTATGAAATGTTCAATCTTCTTAATTTATTATATTTTTTTGTTTATTCCTACATCTGATAATTGTCTCACATTATTG
>DATMXZ010000120.1:0-3336 GCA_035561235.1 Ignavibacteria bacterium | reverse complement strand
GTTTTATTCGATATCTTTAATTTCCTTATGGAGTATTTTTTGATAAAATTGTACAGCAATAATGCCTAATATTACAGCAAACCATAATGTTGCCACCCTAATAATAATTGTTGACGCGACCGAAATATCTTTAGGTATCTTCAAAAAAACCAGCAAGCCCGTCAGAGACGCTTCAGTAACACCGAGTCCGCCGGGAAGCATTGCAATTGCCCCAATCAGCGTCGAAAATCCGTAAATAAATGTCGCCTTAAGTATGCTTACATCTATGTTTGAGACGCCTGAAAATACGTTCAACACCGTATAAAAACCGAGGCATTCCAGAAACCATGCCGCCGTGCTAATTAATACAACAATAAACAGCGGTTTCAATTTAATCAATACATATATGCTGTCATAAGCGGAATATATTTTTTCAGAATGTTTTTCAATGAAACGAATTTTGCAAAGAACTGAAATAAGTTTATGACAGATTGTTTTTGAACTTAGCAGAATCGTAAGAATAACGAATGCGAGACCTGTAGCGAGAATTATCCCGGTGCCGTAATCAAACACAATAGCGCCGGCAAGGCAGAGTATTACAATTGAGAGGAAGTCCGTTATTCTTTCGGCAAGTACAATAGGCGCAGACACGCTAACGGGAGTACCCGTTTCCTCTTTCAGGAGAAAAGACTTCAGGACTTCACCCATCTTCCCCGGAGTAACACTCATAATGAATGAAGCGAAGAAAATCAGAAGGCTGCGAAGCGGACGGATTTTAATGCCGAGAAGTTTAAGGTAATACTGCCATTTAAAGAACCTTATAATGTAATTGCCGAAGGAAAACGCCAGTACGAGCGGAAACCAAAGCCAATTGAATTTCGAAAACGAATCAATAAGATTTCCGAAATCGGCGTAGATACTGAAGGCGAGGAAAATCACCGCGCCGAAAGTTACCGATATGAGGATTTTCTTTTTATATTTTCTGAACAAGAGTTATGCTACCTTATGGTTTCCTGAATCAATTCATAGAGTTTAACGAGCGGCAAGCCCACGACGTTATAATAATCGCCTTTAATCCGTTTGATGAAGAGGCAACCGAAGTCGTCCTGAATGCCGTACGCCCCCGCCTTATCGAGAGGTTTGTACTTCCTCACGTAAAATTTTATTTCTTCGCGGCTGAGTTTTCTGAATTCAACGGCAGTCTTTTCGTAGCCGAATTTTTCGATGCCTGTGCTAAGATTAATCACGTTTATTCCCGTATAAACGATATGTGTTCTTCCGCTGAGCAGTTCAAGAAATCTCACGGCTTCATTCAAACTGCGAGGCTTGTTCAGTATTCTTTTTTCGAGAACCACGATTGTATCCGCCGAAATAATTATTTTTTTATCATGATGCGGAATAACAGCCCTTGATTTCATTCTTGCATTTTTTCTAACAGATGCGAGCGGATGGCTGCCGGATTTTTCCTCTTCGAAATTGCTGTCAACAGAGACGAACTTCAGACCTATCTGCCTGAGCAGATGTTTTCTGCGCGGCGATACGGAAGCGAGAACGTAATCCGCTTTTAGAATTTTATCAAGCATTCAGCATTTTTCTTATTTCGGCAGAGATATCTTTCTCGTCAACGAGTACTCTTTCGCCAGTGCGTCTTTTCTTGATTTCGATTTTGCCGTTCTTGAAATTCTTTTCGCCTACAATTACCTGTACGGGGATACCGAGCAAGTCGGCATCCTTAAACTTGAAGCCGGGTCTCAGATCTGTCCTGTCGTCATAAAGCACTTCAAAATTTTCTTCGGAAAGTTTTTCATACAATGAATCGCAGCATCTCGTGATATTTTCGTTTTGCGTGGTAATATTAATCAGCATAACGTTAAACGGAGCGATTTCCCCTTCCCAGATTATGCCGTTATCGTCGTGATTCTGTTCGATGTGCGCGGCGATTATTCTTTCGACGCCGATACCGTAACTGCCCATAATTATCGGATGCTCTTTCCCTTCGCTATCGAGGTACATCGCTTTCAAAGATTCCGTATATTTCGTACCCAGTTTAAAAATATGTCCGACTTCAATCGCTTTTGTAATTCGCAGGACGCTTGATTTATCCTTCGTGAGTTCGCCTTCTTTGACAAGTCTAAGGTCAAGATATTTAATTCCAGACACGTCTCGTTTAAGGTCGATATTTTTTTTATGATAATCATTCTTATTTGCGCCGCTTACAAGTTCATTCGCATCCTGAAGCCTGAGGTCCGCTGCGATTTCCACGTCCTTTCGTTTCAGCCCGACGGGTCCGATTGAGCCCGCGTCCGCGCCTGTAATTTCGAGCAACTCCTCCGTATGTCCCGGTCTAATATTCGCCCCGAAATATTTCTGCATCTTAGTTTCGTTCACTTCGTCGTCACCGCACACGAGCACGAGAATATACCTGTCCTTTTCGCCTTCCGCTTTACCCGGAAGCACGAACACGCGCGACTTCGCAAGTCTTGTCTTGTCCGTGATATTAAGGAAACCCGCGAGTTCCTCTATTGATTTTATATCCGGGGTATGGAAATCTTCGTATGGAAGGTTTGTGTTTTTTCTGCCGACCGGTTCGACAAAGGATTCGGCGACTTCGATATTTGAGAAATACTTTCCGTCTTCACTAATCGCGATGAGGTCTTCACCCGCGTCGGATTCGACCATAAACTCCTCTGACTTGCTGCCGCCCATAGCCCCGCTCGAAGCCGAGACGGAAAAGAATTTCAGACCGCAGCGCGAGAATATTTTTCTGTATGCTTCATCCTGTTGTTCATAAGATTTATCGAGTCCTTCCCAGGTAGCGTCAAAGGAATAAGCGTCCTTCATCGTAAACTGCCTGCCTCTCAGCACGCCCGACTTGGGTCTCGCTTCGTTCCTAAACTTTGTCTGAATCTGATACCACATTTGCGGCAACTGCTTGTAAGAATTAATGTACGATTTTACGATTGAAGTAAAAACCTCCTCGTGCGTAGGAGCGAGAACGAGGTCTCTGTTCTTAATCCTGAAAATGATGTCGCCGAAATCATCCAATCTTCCGGTTTCGTTCCATAGTTCATTCGGTGAAAGAGCGGGCAGAAGGAATTCGTTGCCGCCAATCGCGTTCATTTCTTCCCTTATAATTTTTTCGACCTTATTCTTAACAATAAAACCGAACGGCAAGACGGAATAGACACCTGACGTCAGTGAACGGAACAAGCCCGCCCTGATTGACAGAATGTGTGATGCCGCGACGGCATCATTCGGAATTTCCTTTTGTGTCGGTATAAAAAACTTCGATAATCTCATAAATAGAATAAAATTAAGTGCAAATATACCGATTTCATACTTCCTTTTCTATCTGTC
>DATMXZ010000119.1:0-7020 GCA_035561235.1 Ignavibacteria bacterium | reverse complement strand
ATATATTATATTGCTTCATATTTGACTTAACATATATACATAAATTTCATAAATTATGATATGAAGTTGCATATAATAAAGGAAATGACGAAAGTAATACTTGATGATAATCAGTCAAGGTTTATCCGCAAAGGTTGGGGTGATGCCGTGGTTGAAGGAGTTGATATTAACGCGATATTATATCACTCTGACGGTTATTTAATAGACGGATATCTTGCGAAACCAAAAAAAATAAACGAAAGACTTCCTTTGATAGTATGGAACAGGGGAGGCGATGAAAAGGACGGCAGGCTTGATGATTTTCTCGCATACGGAATATTGGGAGAGATAGCGTCCTGGGGATATTTAGTAATTGCGTCGCAATACAGGCAGAAGGATGAATTCGGCGGTGCTGAAGTAAACGATGTAGTAAACGTATTAAAAGCGGGAATGGAACTTGAGGAATTTGACGGTGAAAACACAGGCGTGGAAGGGTGGAGCCGCGGAGGTATGATCACGTATCTGCTTCTTACGCGCGTGAAATTTCTCAAATGCGCGATATCCGTGGCCGGCCTCGCGAATTTAAGACGCAACTTTGAACTGAACGTGAAACTGAAAGACAAGTTTTATTCAAAATTCAGCAAATACAGTCCCGATATGATTGCGCGTGAAATGGATTCACGTTCGGCGGTAAACTTTTACGGCAGCATGAACGTAACAACACCACTGCTGATGATTCACGGTACGGGCGACGATAAAGTTACATATAAAGATTCGGCTGATCTTTACAGGTTGCTGAAACCTATATATCAAGCGGATATTGATGTGAAATTGTTTGAGAACGGGGACCATTACCTGAGAACGTACAGAAAAGAAGTAAACGAAATGCGCAGAAACTGGTTCGACAAATTTTTGAAATTAAATAATTGATACACGTGTTTTATTTTATAAAAACACAAACATATGGTATTTGAACTGAACACATACGACCCGAACTTAGTAAAACCGATGAGAAATGAAGCGGTTGCGATAGGATTCAGGGAGTTATACACACCCGAAGAGGTGAATCGGGAATTAGGGAAAAAGGGATATACGCTGGTATTCGTTAATTCCGTTTGCGGATGCGCCGCAGGAAAAGCGCGTCCGGGACTGAAATTAGCGGTCGAAAATGCTCGTGCGAACGGGTATTTGCCCGATAATCTCGTGACAGTATTCGCGGGAATGGAAAAAAGGGCAGTAGAAGAGGCGAGGAAATATTTCACGGGCTTTCCTCCATCATCACCGCAAATTGCATTGTTGAAAGACGGCGTTTTAATTAGTTTGATACAGAGAAAAGACATAGAAAATTCGGATGAATTCCGTGTTTCGGAATTAATCGGAAGCACATTAAAGGAACACGTAAAAAGGAGCAATTATGGACAGTAATTTTTCGCAAAGGGTACAGGAAGTAATCAGGCTAAGCAGGGAAGAAGCAATCAGGCTTGGTCACGATTATATAGGGACGGAACATTTGCTACTCGGTATATTCAGAGAAGGTGAAGGTTTGGCTATTAACATCCTTAGAAACCTATCAGTTGAGATTGCACAGTTAAAGAAAACTATAGAGGATACGGTAAAACACTCGGGCAGTTCTCTTACTGTTGGAAACATACCCCTGACGAAACAGGCTGAGAAGGTTTTAAAGATAACTTATCTCGAGGCAAAATTATTCAAATCGGATATAATCGGAACGGAGCATCTCTTGCTCTCGATGCTGCGCGAGGATGACAATCTTGCGGCGCAGATTCTACATCAATACGGGGTAACGTATGACGCCGTGAAAACAGAACTCGTGAACATACTGACAGGTAAGCCGACGGGAAGCGTTACGCCGATGCCGCAGAAGCAGTCGCAGGATAAGAAAACCGACAAGTCGAAGACTCCTGTTCTTGACAATTTCGGACGCGACCTTACGAAACTGGCGGTTGAGAACAAACTCGACCCGATAGTAGGCAGGGAAAAAGAAATCGAGCGTGTTGCTCAGGTATTAAGCAGGAGAAAAAAGAACAATCCCGTGCTGATAGGCGAACCGGGCGTGGGTAAAACGGCAATTGCCGAAGGGCTTGCATTAAGAATAATACAGAAGACTGTTTCGAGAGTGCTTCACAACAAGCGCGTGGTAACACTGGACCTTGCCGCCCTCGTAGCAGGCACGAAATACAGAGGACAGTTCGAAGAAAGAATGAAAGCGGTTATGAATGAACTTGAAAAAGCGAGAGACGTAATTCTTTTCATAGACGAACTTCATACAATTGTAGGCGCGGGCGGAGCGAGCGGCTCGCTCGACGCGTCGAATATTTTCAAACCCGCTTTATCGAGAGGTGAACTGCAGTGCATCGGCGCGACGACGCTGAACGAGTACAGGCAGTACATAGAAAAAGACGGCGCGCTCGACAGAAGATTCCAGAAAATAATGGTCGAACCCACGACGGTAGAGGAAACGATTCAGATTCTGAATAACATTAAGGGCAAGTACGAGGAGCATCATTCGGTAAGGTATTCCGACGAGGCGATACAGGAAGCGGTTAGACTGAGCGACAGGTACATCACTGATAAATTCCTTCCTGACAAGGCGATTGACGTAATGGACGAGGCTGGCTCGAGAGTTCACCTTGCCCATATAATCGTGCCTGAAGACCTCGCGAAACTCGAGGCTGACATCGAATCTGTAAAGGTGGAAAAAACGCAGGTGATAAAGCAGCAGAATTACGAAGAGGCGGCGAAACTGAGAGACAAGGAAAAGAGGCTTTTATCAGAACTCGAAGAGGCGAAATTCGACTGGGACCTCAAGTCGCAGAACACATTTTACGAGGTTAACGCCCAGAACGTGGCGGACGTCGTAGCAATGATGACGGGCATTCCCGTGAATCAGGTAGCGGAATCGGAATCCGAGAAACTCGTCAACATGGAGGAATATCTGAAAAAAGTAATCATCGGTCAGGATGAAGCGATTGAAAAAATCTCCAAATCCATCAGAAGGGCGAGGGCAGGCTTAAAAGACCCGAACAGGCCTATAGGGTCGTTTATTTTCCTCGGTCCGACGGGTGTAGGAAAAACCGAACTTGCGAAACAACTCGCGAAATTCCTGTTCGATTCAGAAGACGCCTTAATCCGCGTGGACATGAGCGAATACATGGAAAAATTCAACGTGTCGAGACTCGTAGGCGCGCCTCCGGGATACGTCGGATACGAAGAAGGAGGTCAGTTGACGGAGAAAGTAAGGCGGAAACCATACAGCGTTGTACTTCTCGACGAAGTTGAGAAAGCGCATCCTGATACGTTCAATGTTCTACTTCAGGTGCTTGACGACGGCTCGCTTACTGACGGGCTCGGCCGGAAAGTTGATTTCAAAAATACGATACTTATAATGACGTCCAACATTGGCACGCGCGACATAAAACTCGACAAGGTGCTTGGGTTTGGCGATTCTAAAGACGTCACGAAATACGAAAAGATGAAAACATCGATTGACGAAGCCGTGAAAAAAGTTTTTTCGCCCGAGTTCATGAACAGGATTGACGATTTCATTGTATTCCATCAGTTAAACAGGGACAGCATACTGCAGATTGTCGATATATCGATTGAGAAAATGCAAAAGCGTCTCAGCCATCAGAATATTGTTATTGAAATTTCAAAGCCCGCGAAAGAACTCATAGCGGATAAGGGTTTCGACCAAACATACGGGGCGAGACCTTTGAGGCGGGCGATACAAAACTACCTCGAAGATCCTCTCAGCGAGGAAATATTAAAAGGAAGCATAAAAGAAAATACTAAAGTCCGTGTCAAACTGAAGAAAGGCTCTGAAGAGTTTGTGTTTGAAACTCACAAGAGCGGTTCGGCAAATACGGATTCACAGGATGAAACCATAGAAGAACCAAAAGAAATCAAAGGATAAACAATGAGCAAAAAAACGCCTTACAATGCATTTGTCAGTGCAGTTGGGCATTATTTCCCCGACAAGACAGTTACAAACAAATATTTTGAAGATTATCTCGATACTACCGACGACTGGATAAAAACGAGGACGGGAATATCGGAAAGAAGGTATCTTGAGAAAGAACAGCCGACGTCATACGCGGCAGTGAGAGCCGCGCGGATGATACTTGAAAAAAGAGGCATCTCGGCTGAAGAAATTGATTTGATAATTGTAACAACTGTAACACCCGATATGTTCTATCCTTCGACTGCAGCGCGCGTACAGAAAGAACTTGGAGCGAAGAATTGCTGGGGGTTCGATTTATCCGCCGCCTGCTCGGGATTTATTTTCGGGCTTAACACCGCGGCGCAATTCATTGAAAACGGAACCTGTAAAAAGGTGCTATTAATAGGCGCAGACAAGATGACAAGCATAATTGATTTTGAGGACAGAAACACCTGCGTGCTATTCGGCGACGGAGCAGCTGGATTTCTGCTCGAGCCTACCGAAGACAAGTCTGCGGGCGTTCTCGATTCGATTCTGCACATAGACGGAAACGGAGGCGAATTTCTGTATCAGCCGGGAGGCGGAAGCCTGAATCCTCCGACACACGAAACGGTTAACAGGAAGATGCATTTCGTTCATCAGGACGGAAAGACAGTCTTCAAGGAAGCGGTCAAGGGAATGGCGGACGTTTCTGCCGAGTTAATGGAAAGGAACGGATTGAAGTCTGATGACGTCGCGTATCTCGTTCCTCATCAGGCTAACATGAGAATCATACAGGCGACTGCCGACAGGATGGGCGTTGAACTCGACAAGGTAATGATAAACATTCACAAGTACGGAAACACGACATCTTGCACCATACCTTCGTGCGTATCTGAATATTTTTACGAAGGAAAAGTCAAAAAAGGAGATTATCTTATTTTATCCAGTTTCGGAGCGGGTTTTACGTGGGGTTCCGTGCTGCTGAAGTGGGCGATATAACTTTTTTTGAAAAGGTATTGTTTTAATTACTGTCGTAATTTTTCGATACCTTTTCTTTATATTACAACAAAACGACTGAAATGATAATAAAGGCTCCTGCAAAAATAAATTTAGGATTACGGATACTGAATAAGAGAGAAGACGGATTTCACAATCTCGAGACGATTTTTTATCCGGTCAAACTCTTCGACACGATAAACATATCTATCGTTCCGAGCGGGAGCGATATGAATTCAATAATATTAAAGTCCGAAAAGCATTCCGTTCCTCTGGCGAAGACAAATACGTTGATTAAAGTCATCGAAGCGTTCTTCAAGAATTTCAAGATACGCGACACGTACCTCATCAACATATTTCTTGAAAAGAACATACCAATAGGCGGCGGACTGGGCGGCGGAAGTTCTGACGCGGGCTCGCTTCTGAGGTATCTGGTTAATTTTTTCAAGATAGACATAAACCTGAACCGCAAAATCATTATGGACACTGCCTTGTCAGTCGGCAGCGACGTGCCCTTCTTTCTGATACAAAAGCCCTGTTATGCGACAGGCAGGGGAGAGAAGATGAAGATTCTGAACAATTTTGTTCTGGATTACGCCGTGCTTCTTGTAAATCCGAACAGGCACGTATCAACGAAGTGGGCGTATGAGAGTCTTAACTTCGACGAGTCGATGAACAAGGAGCCGATTCTGGCCGGTGTCGAGGAATTCGATTTAAGCAGGCGTGAAATATACTTGAATGATTTTGAAAAAGTTGTATTTGAAAAATATCCCGAACTCGCTGAAGTGAAGAACAGCCTGCTCGAATGCGGCGCCGCGTATGCGTCTCTGAGCGGCAGCGGAGCGGTTCTGTACGGGCTTTTCCCAAAAAGTGATTCCGCGGGATTCAAGAAAGCCCGCAAACTCTTTCAGTCGTCAGGTTACTTTGTATTTCCTTCGGTTTAAAAACCAACTTTAAGATTAAAGAACGGCGTAACCTTGCTTCTTCCTTCGCGGTATGAATACACGGGCGCGAAACTTACATTCCCCTGAACAGACAGTTTGTTATTGTACGAATTGACGCTTATCACACCGTCAACCGCTGAAGCGATGTGGTTAAGTATCACAACCATCATAGTTGTCGTGCCGTTATCGTAATAATTATTGGCTTTTTGTCTTTCATCCATATAGTAGTTCACCTGTGAAAGCAGCGGGAACGTTTCGTAGTTTTGTTTTGTGATACCTTTACCGACGGACTCAGTCCAGCCGCAGGTATAGGTTCTGTACTTGCCTATGACTTCGTAATACTGCTGTTCGCCGTAATTCGGCAGCGTGTGAGAGAAACCGCTTTCCGTTTCACAGGCGTTGACCTGCATTCTCAGGGTAGCGGGGTCGCTGGCGAGATTAATCTCGCCCGACTTTGGGAAATTCTGGTCTTTAAGCCACGAGGCGTATCTTATAATGCTCCAGTTTTGGTCGGCGTAATCCTCGTAGAAGTTCGTCTGGTCGTTTCCTTTTTTCTGGAATGTGGCGTAAGTTATCCAGAGCCCTGCCTCGATAGCCAGGAAAATCGCGCTCTTGACATATTTTTCGGCATAGAATTCACCGGCGCCCGGCACGACTGCTGAAAAGAGACCGCCGAGAAACGGACTTTTTTCTTTCGCGGATTCGGTTCTGACGATTCCGCCTGTAATTGTATTCTCGTAAACAGAATTTCCGTCAACGATTTTTGTCCGCAATTCCTGAATCGAATTATCCCTGTCCGCGACTCTTGTTTCCCTGTTTACCTGACCTTCCGATGACTTGAACGCGAGCAGGCAGAGCAGTAACAGGACGGAGACCAATTTAATTGTTTTCATCAATAATAAATTTTGTTTAGAAATAGGGCGTTAGCCGGTAAATATGCCGCTTTGATTTTTTCTCCTTTTTGAAATTTACCGATAGTCTCTTCGAGGCTGAGTTTGCCCCTTCCGAGGTCGACAAGGCAGCCGATAACAGCCCTGACCATCGAATGAAGATACCTGTCGGATTTAATCGTAAAATCAATAAGGGATTCTTTTTTATTTATAACGTATTTCAACTCTCTCAAGTCGCAGAAAAAACCGTGCTTGTCAGAATGATTCT
>DATMXZ010000118.1:0-2523 GCA_035561235.1 Ignavibacteria bacterium | reverse complement strand
GTTTTCCTTTTGGAAAACGTCTTTTTTTATATGCATTCCTTCCTTATCGGAATTATTTTATGAGGGTTACAATGATTGACTTGAGGTAATTGTCCGCTTCCATTCGCACGAAATAATTTCCTGATGAGCAGTCAGCCGCGTCCCATATAATCTCATATACTCCCGGAGTAACACGGTCGTTAATAAGCGTCCTGATTAATTTCCCCGATGTGTCGTAAACATTTAATCTGACGAGCGCGCTCTTCGGCACTTTGAATTTCACCTTCGTTGAAGGATTGAAAGGATTCGGATAGTTGCCCGAAAGTTCGTACCCTTCAGGATTTCCTGATTCCGTTTGTTTTATTCTTATTACCTGTGACGACGAAAGAAGTTTTGACAGCGGACCGCCGTACGCGCCCATGTCGTTTCTAAGCGTTCCCCTGGAAGGGAATTTCGCATAGCCGGGATTACCCGCGTCAGGCGGGTCGTTGAATACCGACGCTGAATCTCCCGCGTCAATACACGGCGAATTGTCGGCGAGTACATAATTCGAGTCGGCGAATAACGGGTAAGATGATATGTTGCCCGTTCCCGCGTAACCGTTTTCAACGTCGCAGTAAGAAATGTTAAGCGCGCCTCCTCCCGCTGCCAGAACCTGCGTAGGCGAATTACCCCAGATTATGTTATTTTTTAAATAGAGAACCGCGTTCCACGCCGCGAGTACGCCGCCCGTCCCTGCCGTACCGGAATTGTGAATGATTGTATTGTTCTCGATGAACTTGAAAGTGTTCGCGCGGTTTGAATTTGCCCAGATTCCCGCGCCCGAATTGTACTGGCTGCTTTCGGTATTATAGCAGATTATATTGTTCTTTATGAAACAGCCTGTATAATTCAGAACGATTCCCGCGCCGTATTTTGCCTTGTTGTAAAGAATTATGTTGTTCAGTACGCGGGGATAACCGTCGCCGATTCTGAGCCCGCCTCCGCCCGTGCTCGTAACTCCCGACGTGTTCATCACGACGTTGCCGATTATTTTGTTGAACCTGATGACGGGTGAGGAAAAGGCAACCAGTATTCCGCCGCCTTCCCTGTATATGCCCGCGCCGTGCTCGTCCGTCCATTTGGTACCCGAGCCGCCCGTGATTGTAAATCCCTGCAGAACGCTCGTCGTGTCTTCCCCCGAGCGGAAGACAACAACGCTTCCCGTATCGGCGTATATCGGCGCGCTGCCGTCTATGATTGTGCTGTTAATGTAATTCAGGTCGTTGTTCAGGAAAAACCTGCTTGTCAGAACAATTTTCTTCCCCCTGAAATCGATGTTCTCCTGATAAGTGCCCGGTTCGACGAGTATCGTATCGCCGTTGACTGAAGCGTTCAATGCGAGTTTAATTGTCGCGTAGTTTCCGGGAACGTTTATTATCAGCGCCGAAGCCTGCTGATATGCGGAGAGTAACAGGAGCAGAATTAGTAATTTGTTGTTTTTCATCCTTGTGATTTAATTTATGAATTAATTGAAATTAAAAATACTTTTTATACGGCTCGAATCAAGAATTTCCCTTATTTTCAGCGTGAAGTCGGACATCTCATTGTAAGGCATTTTCCTGAAAATTGCGCCGCCGTCATCTTCGATAAAATTGTCAAGCGACTTGAGCCTTTCACGCGCGCTTGATTCAATCGAATGCGTGAAATCCTTGTTGAAAAGAAGATTGCCCGGATTAACGGCTCCTCTTTCTATTAACGACTTCGTTTTCTTGCTGCAGTGGCACGGATTCGTTTTTCGTATGAGTCCGCATTTGTTGCTCATGAAACTGCCCAGGTCCTTTCTGGCTCTAGAAAGTATCTGCCGGAAGTTGTTTCTTGAGATTTCCATTACCTCGCTGCAGACCGTATCGGGAAATGCGAATATGCTGCCGAGAACGAACGCGACGCGCTGTTTTCTGTCGAGGCACATAAGCATTCCCTGAAGGCAGGTAAGTTTTACTTCCTCCACTATGATTTTCATCTCCGTGGAATTCGTGTCAATCTGTATGTCGGGCGTTTTGTCTATCGCTTCACCGTAAACCTTGAAATCGGAGTATAGAATATTCTCCGCTTTAATTTTCTTTATGTTGAGTATGTGATTCACTGTAATCCTGTACAGCCAGGTTGAGAACCTGCTTTCAAACCTGAAAGAAGAAAGATTAGTAATGACCTTTATCAGAACTTCCTGCGTTATATCCAGCGCGTCATCGGGATAATAAACCATTTTAAGCGCGATATTGTAAATGTCGTTCTGGTATTTTCGGACGAGACTTTCCAGCGCCGGTTTGCTGCCGTTGACCGCTTCTTTTATGAGTATATAGTCTTCGTTACCGTTTATTTCATTCATTCCCGTCTTCCTTTTGTAAATTAGACAATTATTTTACGTGCCTGTGACAGGTTTTGTTCGGATGTCCTAAATATAACGGATATTTTTGATTCGTCATAATCGGGTTTTCTTAGGTTTCCTCGTCCGTAAACCGAAATACTTATATTATTGTTTGAAATAACTGAATTAGTTAATTT
>DATMXZ010000117.1:0-8461 GCA_035561235.1 Ignavibacteria bacterium | reverse complement strand
AGAATATGATTACCAGAAGAGGTTTCATAAAGAGTTCCGCGCTCGCGGCAGGACTCTTTCCCTTTTTGCGAAAATTCAATTCTGATAAAACCAATACAGGAAATGTTACAAAGCCGTTAGTCCTATCAACGTGGAATTTCGGCATTCCCGCGAACAAAGAAGCGTGGAGAGTACTCGAGGCGGGAGGCAGGGCGCTTGACGCGGTCGAGACGGGAGTACAGATTCCCGAAGGCGACCCGAATGTTTCTTCCGTCGGTTACGGCGGACTTCCCGACAGGGACGGGCATGTTACTCTGGATTCCTGCATAATGGACGATGATTTTAATTGCGGCTCCGTCGCGTTTCTCGAAGGCATAATGCATCCAATATGCGTCGCGAGGATGGTAATGGAAAAGACTCCGCACATCATGCTCGCCGGCGAAGGCGCGAAGCAGTTCGCGCTTCAGAACGGATTCAGTGAAGAAAACCTTCTGACTCCTCAGGCGGAAAAAAAGTGGAAGGAATGGATGAAGAACAGCGGTTATGTTCCTTACGGAAAGGACAATCACGACACGATAGGAATGATAGCGATAGACAAATCGGGAAACCTGTCGGGCGCCTGCACGACGAGCGGACTTAAGTACAAGTATCACGGCAGGGTAGGAGACTCTCCGATAATCGGCGCGGCTTTATACGTGAACAACGACGCCGGCGCCGCGACCGCGACGGGTGTCGGCGAAGAGGTAATCAGGATTTGCGGGGCACATACGATTGTAGAACTGATGTCGAACGGCTACACCCCGCTTGATGCCTGCAAGGCTGCTGTCGAGAGAATAATCAAAATAAAGAAAGAAAACATTAAAGACATTCAGGTTGGTTTTCTTGCTCTGAATAAACACGGTGAATACGGAGCGTACGCGGTACAGAACGATTTTGAGTACGCGGTTTATTCCGAAACGGAAAACAACATATTAAAAAAATCCAACAGTTACTTTCAATAAAGATGAATGTTCACCTGAAATTTATTTACAATAATGAATATGTCGAGACGGACAATAACCCGTCCGTGACAGTGCTTGATTTTTTACGCCTGCAAAAACACCTGACAGGAACGAAGGAGGGCTGCAGGGAAGGCGATTGCGGCGCCTGTACGATTCTTGTCGGGGAAATGACGGGAAATTTCATTAGATACAAATCTGTCAATTCCTGTCTCCTTCCCGTATCGGAAATTCACGGCCGGCACGTTGTTTCAATCGAAGGGCTCAACGTTAAAGGAATGTCGCCTTTTCAGGAAGCGCTCGTGAACGAAGGCGGAACGCAGTGCGGGTTCTGCACTCCCGGGTTCGTGGTTTCATTCGCGTCATTTTTGTTATCGACCGATTCTTTCGACACGGAGACCGCTCTTTCCTTCCTTGGCGGAAATCTTTGCCGATGCACGGGACACAACAGGATTATTTCCGCGGTCGAAAAAACGTTATCCAATTTAAAGGGCGGCGCCGCGGCAAGTTTTTCTGAACGCGTCGGGCTTCTTGTAAAAAAGAATTATCTTCCTGCTTACTTCGCCGGAATTCCCGAAAGGCTGATGAGCATACAGCGCGAGCATAAGATTTTCGAGGGCGCCGAAAACGCGGTTTTTGTTTCGGGCGGAACCGACCTCTTCGTACAGCAGGGTGATTCGCTTACGGAAAAGAACGTGGTTTTTCTTTCGGGCGTTTTGAAAGGCGAAAAAATATGGATAGAAGGCGATGAACTTTTTCTAAGCGCAGCCGCGACAGTCAGCGATCTTGGGAATTCCGAAATCATAAACAAGATTTTCCCGGCTTTCAAAGACCTATCGAAACTTTTCGGTTCCCTGCAGATACGCAACCGCGCGACTCTCGGCGGAAACATCAACAACGCTTCGCCTATCGGTGACATGTCCGTGTTCCTTCTCTCCCTGAACACGAAAGTGTTTCTTTCAAACGGAAAGACAATACGCAGTCTTTACCTGAAAGACTATTTCAAGGATTACAAAACGCTTGACAGAAACGAGGACGAATACACTCAAAAATTCAGCGTGCCTCTTCCGCGCGGCGTATATAAACTCAGTTTTGAAAAAGTCAGCAAGCGGACATATCTTGACATCGCAAGCGTGAACACTTCCCTGTATATCGAATATGATTCGGTGATTACAAAAGCGGGATTATCCGCAGGGGGTGTTGCACCCGTTCCACTGTTCCTGAAAGAATCATCCGGGTTTCTTATAGGAAAGGAAATATCTTCAAGCACGCTCGGAGGTCTCGTTGAAGTTGCGCTCGGTGAAATCAAACCCATAAGCGACGTGAGGGGTTCCGCGGAATACAAAGCCCTGCTGCTTGGACGGTTGCTGCGCGCGCATTTTCTCAAACTGTTTCCCGAAGTAATCAAACCGGAGGACGTGTTATGCTGAATTATGATTCGATACGACACGTCAAGGGCGAATCAATTTTTCTCGATGACTTCGGCGCTCCCGCAGGAACGCTTCACGGAGCCGTTTTCTCTTCGCCCGAAGCGCACGGGAAAATTATTTCACTCGATACATCGGAAGCGGAAAAACACCCCGGCGTAAAGGCGGTTATAACAGCGAAAAACATTCCGGGTGAAAACCAGATTGGCGGAATAATACAGGATGAAAAACTTTTTGCCGACACGGAAGTCGAATTCATCGGCGAGCCCGTCGCGCTCGTTATAGCCGATAATCTGCTTACGGCAAGAAAAGCCGCGAAGAAAATAAAAATTGAAATTGAGCCTCTTGAGGTTATTACCGACCCGAAGACCGCATTCGAAAAGGGAAGCCTCATAATCAAGCAGCCGAGAGTTTATTCGTGCGGAAGCACGGGCGAAGCCTGGAAGAACTGCGATTTTATTTTCGAGGGAACGGCTGAAACAGGCGGACAGGAGCATCTTTATCTTGAAACACAGTCGACGCTTGCAATGCCTCTTGAAGGCGGAAGCATTAAGATAATTTCGTCAACTCAAAATCCAACAGCAATACAGCGGACAGCGGCGAGGGTTCTCGCGGTGTCTGATAACGCGATTGAAAGCGAAGCGATGAGGCTTGGCGGCGGGTTTGGCGGAAAAGAGGACCAGGCTACCGCATGGGCGGTTATGGCCGCGCTCGGATGCAGGATTACCGGAAAGCCCGTAAAAATTGTGCTGAACAGACAGGAAGATATGAGGCTGACCGGGAAGCGGCATCCGTATGTTTCCGATTATAAAATCGGTCTTTTAAAAGAAGGAAAAATAATTTCTTACGAAGTTGTTTTTTACCAGAACGCGGGAGCGGCGGCAGACTTATCGCCCGCGATACTTGACAGAACTCTCGCGCACTGCACGGGAAGTTATTTCATTCCAAACGTTAAAGCCGAGGGGTATTCCTGCAAGACAAACCTTCCTCCAAACACCGCGTTCCGCGGTTTCGGAGGACCGCAGGGAATGTTCGTTCTCGAAGCGGCGATTTTCAACGCGGCGGAAAAGATGAAAATTGAACCGCGCGTGATTCAGGAAATTAACCTGCTTAACGAAGGAGACGCGTTTCCTTACGGACAGAAGACCGAATTCTGCAAGGCGAGGGAATGCTGGAATGAAGCGAAATTAAAATTCGGCTTTGATTCCGTGAAGAGGAAGACAGACGAGTTCAACGAAGCGAATATACTTTTCAAAAAAGGATTCGCCGTTATGCCCGTGTGTTTCGGAATATCGTTTACAAACACGATGCTGAATCAGGCAAGTTCTCTCGTCCACGTCTATGCGGACGGAAGCGTCAGCGTCAGCACGGGCGCCGTTGAAATGGGTCAGGGCGTGAACATGAAACTCCGTCAGGTTGCAGCGGCAACATTCGGCATAAGCGTTGACAAAGTCAAAAGCGAATTCACAAACACTACGCGCAACGCTAACACCTCTGCAACAGCGGCAAGCAGCGGAGCGGACATGAACGGGAACGCGACAAAACTCGCCTGCGGAGAAATACTGTCACGGCTGAAGAATCACTTCAGAAGAGCGGCGAAACTGAGCGAAAGCGACCCGGTTGAAATTGAAAACGGTTACGTAATTTCCTGCGGAAAGAAAACGAACGTTACCTGGGAGCGTCTCACGGCGAGCGCATACAGAAACAGAATCGATTTATCCGCGCACGGATTTTACGCGACTCCGAAAATATATTTCGACCCGCGGACGAACAAGGGCAGTCCTTTCGCTTACCACGTTTACGGAACGGCAGTAATAACGATCACGCTTGACTGTCTGAGGGGAACTTACGAAATTGACAGCGTAAAGGCGGTTCACGATTTCGGAAAAAGCATAAACCCGGTCATCGACAGGAGTCAGGCGGAAGGCGCGGTGATGCAGGGAATCGGCTGGTTAACACTTGAGGAAGTCGTCCATAATGAAAAGGGACGGCTTATATCAGACACGCTTTCAGCGTACAAGGTGCCCGACATAGGTTTCACTCCGAAGAAAATCGAATTCTTATTTCTCGAGAACAACGACAGGAACGCGGGAGTTTTCAATTCAAAGGCAATCGGCGAGCCGCCTTTCATGTACGGAATCGCGGCTTACTTCGCGCTCGTTAACGCGGTAAAAGCGGCGAACAGAAACAGTGATGTGAAAATCTCCGCGCCGATGACTCCGGAAAAAGCATTCATGAACATATACGGAGAAAAAAAATGACCGAATTATCGTTCTGGAAAAGCGTTAAGAATACCGCCGAAGCGGGAAAGCGGGCTGTGCTGACCGTCGTTTTCGACGTTAAGGAGTCGACTCCCGGAAAGCAGGGATTCAAGATGATTGTCGATGAGTACGGAAACATTCAGGGAAGCGTCGGCGGAGGAATAATGGAACACGAAGTTATTAAAGAGTGCATTGAGATTCTCGGACGCCCCGCGGCGGAAAATTACTTCAAGCGTTACAACCATTACGGAGACTCGCCCGGCAGCACGGGTATGATCTGCTGCGGCTCCCAGATTATCGGATTCGCGGTAGTCGGAAAAAAAGATTTAAGCGTCTTAACGGAGGTCGAAGAAGCGGCGGGAAAAAATTCCGGGGGCGTCTTGACAATCAGCAGAACAAATTTTATTTTTTCAAGCCGGGAAAAGCAGACGAAGAAATACAACTTCGACGAAAATGAATGGAATTATTCCGAGGTTGTCGGACTTAAAGAAAGAATATACATATTCGGCGGAGGACACGTCGGTTTATCGATTTCGAGAATAATGGCAATGCTTGATTTCCGCATCACGGTAATCGAAATGCGAAAGGACATATTCACGCTCATCGGCAACGATTTCGCCGACGAGATAATAAACGAGGATTACGTGAAATACACGGACAGAATCATCGAAGATGATTTCAGTTACGTCGTAATCGTAACGCCCAGCCACTCGCACGACAAGGAAGTGCTCCGCGCGGTAATCGGCAAGAGAGTAAGATACATCGGAATGATGGGAAGCAAAGCAAAAGTAAAAACCATTTTCGAGGAACTGGGCGGGGAAGGAATACCGGAAGAACTATTAAACAAGGTCCATTCTCCGATAGGGCTGCCGATAAACAGCAGGACGCCCGACGAGATAGCGGTCAGCATAGCGGCGGAAATAATCAATGTAAAGAATTCTATGTTTTTTTAATTCATAAAAAACTATATTACTAAACGTATTAAACTTTTGTGCTATGATAAAACATATCTTTATTAATTTAATTTTGATACTCGTTATGACGGTAAATCTACAGGCGCAGATGAGAAAAATTCCCTTAAGAGATTTTTTCAAGAATCCGGAAAAGACGGGATTTCAGGTTTCACCTGACGGAAAATACATTTCTTACCTGTCTCCGTGGGAAGACAGACTCAACGTCTTCGTGCAAAAACTCGGAGACAAGGAAGCAATCAGGGTTACTTCGGCAAAAGAAAGAGACGTCGCGGGATATTTCTGGAAGGGAAACGACAGGATAGTGTTCCTTCAGGACAGCGGGGGAGACGAGAATTACAAATTGTATTCTGTTGACAGGAACGGAAACAACACCAAACTCTTCACCCCGCCCGATAAGGTCAGAGCGGGCATTGTTGACGACCTAGAGGACATAGACGATGAAATGCTCATCTCGCTGAATCAGCGCGACCCTAAAGCGTTCGATGTTTACAGGTTGAATCTCGCGACGGGTGAAATGACGATTGTAGCAGAAAATCCCGGCAACATAATGTCCTGGATTACGGACCACGACGGCAAACTCCGCACGGCGGTCGCGAGCGACGGCGTAAACAACGTGCTTCTTTACCGCGACAACGAATCGGAACAGTTCCGCGAAGTTCTGAACACGAACTTCAGGAACGACGTGACTCCGCTGTTTTTCACTTTCGACAACAAGTTTATTTACGCGCTGTCGAATCTGAACAGGGATAAATCCGCAGTCGTAAAATTCGACATTGCAAACGGGCAGGAAATCGAAGTGCTTTACGAAAATCCGGACGTTGACGTTTCGGGTCTGAGTTATTCGAAGAAAAGAAAAGTCCTTACCTCGATAAGTTACGTGAAAGACAAGAGAGAACTTAAGTTCCTCGACGATAAAGCGGAAAATAGATACACGACACTTAAGAATAAACTCGGCACTTACGAAGTGGTGATAACGGGTATGAATAAAAACGAAGACAAGTTTTTAGTAAGAACATACAGCGACCGTTCGCTCGGCGCGTATTATTTTTACGACGAGGCGAAAGGCGATTTTTACAAAATCACCGATGTAAGTCCGTGGATTAACGAAGACGAAATGTGCGATATGAAACCCGTTCAATACACGTCGAGAGACGGACTCACGATAAACGGGTATCTTACACTGCCGAGAGACGTTGAAGCAAAGAATCTTCCCGTCGTTATAAACCCGCACGGTGGTCCGTGGCACAGGGACAGTTGGGGATACAATCCCGAAATACAATTCCTCGCAAACAGAGGATATGCCGTACTGCAGATGAATTTCCGCGGCTCGACGGGTTACGGCAAGAAATTCTGGGAAGCGTCATTCAAGCAATGGGGTTTGAAAATGCAGGATGACATTTCCGACGGCGTCAAATGGCTCATAAACACGGGCATCGCGGACCCGAAAAGAGTGGCGATATACGGCGGTAGTTACGGCGGCTATGCGACTCTCGCGGGCGTTACTTTCACGCCCGACCTGTACGCCTGCGCAGTTGATTACGTCGGCGTGTCGAACATGTTCACGTTCCTGAAAACAATACCGCCCTACTGGGAGCCGTTCAGAAAAATGATGTATGAAATGGTCGGCGACCCCGAGAAGGACAGCGCGCTGTTCAAGCAGGTTTCACCCGTATTTCACACGGATAAAATTAAGGCGCCTCTTTTCGTTGCGCAGGGAAAGAACGACCCGAGGGTTAACGTAAACGAATCCGACCAGATGGTCGAAGCGATGCGGAACCGCGGGCTCGAGGTTGAGTATATGGTGAAAGACAACGAAGGACACGGTTTCAGAAATCAGGAAAACCGTTTCGATTTTTATGAGGCGATGGAAAAGTTTTTGGAAAAGCACCTGAAGAAATAATTTTGAGGGGGGCTTCGGCTCCCCTGTCTTTATCACGAATAATAATTTGAAATATACTTCTCTGACGCTTGTCTTGCTGCTGGCGATGCTTCTTGCATCCTGCGGGAAAAAGGACAAGCACTCATACGACAGGAAATCCGAAAACGCCGCCGACTCCGTTTCGGCTATCATCAAGTACGAACTTTCCGGAACGGGCAGGGGCAGCATCACGATATCAAAGTACAGGACCGACATAAGAATCGACCTCGAGAAATCGGGTGATGAAATAAGCCGCGAGTCGAGATATATATCCGGCGGATACATTTATTTCTACGTGTTCAACGCGGGGCAGTTGATGCCCGTTAAGATGAAAATCGTCAAAGACCACAATTATCCGAAAGGCTTTGCCGCGTTCATGGACGCGGGAGAGTTCATTCCGAGAATGAACAAAACGGGAAGCGAGGTGGTTGCGGGACTGACGTGCGATGTATATGCCGATAAGACGGACGGCTCGTCTTTCAGCGTGTTCGGCGGACGGTACGTACTCTCGGCAAGGTTCAGCGGCAACATAATCACCGCTGTATCGGCGGCAATCAACACCCCAATCGACTCAAACTACGTGAAAGTCCCAGCAAATATGGAGTTCCGGGACATATCGCAATAGCGTAAATGCTTTTTAGTGCAAAATTTAAATTGCAAAATGCAAAAGTGCAATTTAGAATTAGTGTAAAATGTAAAATGCGAAATGCAAAAGTACAATTTAGAATTAAAAGTTGTAGTATTCCTATGCTAAGTTTTCGTGTTTGAACTGTAATTTTGTATTTACCTTTCTTCCTAAACTCCGGTTTGGGAAGGAGAATTATGATGTTAACGCGCCGGATTTTGACACAGCGAATCTTTGACCTGGTAACGAGAGAAATGAATTTTAAAAACAACAATATGA
>DATMXZ010000116.1:0-4732 GCA_035561235.1 Ignavibacteria bacterium | reverse complement strand
CATTTAAAACTCCTGCACCAATATCCCGTGCAAAAATATTTCCGTAGGAATCTGAAATTGTTTATGAGCCGAAACTCTATTTCAAAAGTATCATTTTTCTCGTTTCGATGAAATTCCCCGCCTCCAATCTGTAATAATATACTCCGCTCGACAATCCGCTGCCGTTGTACCTGACCTGATACGTTCCCGGGTTTAACATCTCATTCACTAGCACCGCGGCCTCCCTTCCAGAAGCGTCAAACACTTTTAATGTTACTATTTCCTTTTTTGAACATTGAAACCTAAAGATTGTCGATTGATTAAACGGATTCGGATAATTCTGCATCAGTGAAAATGACTCGGGCAATTCGCTGACAATTAATGACACTCCCGCATAAATGCTCTCGTACGCGATTGAATGATTAAATATTTCTGTAACGAACTGCGGAGCCACGAGCGCTGTCGCCGCCGCGTTCGGATGACTGTCCGAAGAACTCTGAGCGTACTGCGAAAGCATATAGCCCGTCGTGTCTGTCAGTTTCGAAAAGAAATCGAACACATAGATGTTCTGTGGAAAACTTCCGATGACAGGGTCAAGCCCCGCCGCAAGCGTGTCCTTTGCCCACTTGCAGAACTGCTTCGACCATCGCGCCGCATTTAAATTCGTCGCGCCTGCCACGAGCGGTGCATTCGTCCACATAACGAAAAAATTCTGCGGTCGCGTTCTCATCCTCTGAATAATATGCCGCCAATGCCACTTGTAATTATATATCGTCTTGTTCGTCGGTGATAATGTATCCGAAGGCTGTCCCAATCCCGTCATTGACGAGGAAGGGAAACAGGATTTAATTACGACAATTTTATTGTTCTGAAGTATCGGACGTATGTCAGCGAGCGTGGTGTCCTTGTTTTCAAATATCCTGTGCCATCTTTCCCACTCGTTGTCCCACGGAGTTTCAGGCCAGCCGCTCTCCGTCATCGTAACCGCGTTCTGCCCCGTATATCCGTGAAGAGTATTGTATGCCGTCATCTGAAGCGGAACGCTCGTTGAACTTCCGTTAGGTCCCCAGATACATCCTCCTGTCGAATGATGAAGAAACCTTCCGCTCCTGAAGAGCACCGTCTGTGACTGCAGATTAACGAAACCTGCCAAAAGAATAACCAGTAATAAAATTATTCTTTTCATTTTTTTATAATTTGAAATTTAAAAAATTATTTCAAAAGCACCATTCTTTTCGTCTGAGTAAACTTATCACTTTCTATCCTGTAAAAATAAACGCCGCTCGCATATCCGTCTCCGATGAACTCCGTCTGGTGTTTACCCGCGTCAAGCAATTGCCTGTTTACTAATGTCGCGACAACCTGCCCAAGCACGTTGTATATTCTTATCGTAACCACTGCCTTCTCGGGAAGGTCGAACCTTATCTTCGTTGCAGGATTAAACGGATTGGGAAAGTTCTGCATCAAATCGTATTTATCGGGAATCTCCGTCGAAATGTTTATCACGGGAACTGTCGGCGCTACGGTATAGAACTCGTAATATGCCCCCGGCATCGTTACCTGATAAGGATATATTATCAACGAATCACCTTCGCTGAAATTCGCTGAAGCATTTAATAATCTGGGAGCCCATACATACATTATATCAAACAACATGGTAAAGTACAGGTTCTTTGTCTTATAATTCGCAATGTTCGTATCGTAACTCGAATTGAAAACGTACATTAGAAGTTTCCTGCCAAGCGAATCCGCGCCCGGTGCCCATTGCCCCGTCGCGGGCTGGACGTCGTTCGATTCGACAAAAGCGCAGTTCAACTGCCGCGGAGCCGTGCTGTCAATCATGTAAACCCTGAATGGAACAAGCGTCGCGCTTTTGTATATGAAATACTTGTCTTCAGTATAAGAAGTATCCAGATATCTGTATGCGTACTGCTTGTTCACGTTAGAGAAAACAATCTTTATTTTTCTTGTCTGATATGATTTCAATTGCGAGGAAACATTATTGAAAGTGCCCAGTACCGGATAAGACATTGACATTGACCTTGATTGATAACCGTAAATTACACCGAAATGCTTGCTGCCTGTCACGTATTGATTTACAGGCAGATACTGGTATCCCGGCAGCCTCGTCTGAAATGAATCAGGGGGTACAGTCGGGTCTTTTATGACTCCGATATTGTAACTCTTGATTCTGTCAGTCTTGAAAAGTATCCCGTCATATATGCGCGAAGAATCGTGAACCTTGCCGTAATACATAGGCGTCGTTTTCAGACCGCTCTTCAGCGTATCAAACGATGCTCCGTTATTCATCGACCTTAATATCGCGTATGCCGTATCGGGTGCCCTGAATATCACCCTGTAAAAAGCGTTCTTCACGTATTCCTGACCCACAACTACAGGCTTCAGTCCAAGGTCACGGTGATTCGTATTTATTGTATCCCCGTTATGCAGGTTGTACGTTATGTTTGAAGGCGGCGGCTGCGGTACTATGCTCAGCAGAACCGATGAAAGCGGATTTCTTATAACCCTGAATCCCCGGCGGAAGTTCTGCGATTCACTTACGGCATAAGCGCATATTATAAATTTGTATGTCTGTCCGTATTGTATATCCGGATTGCCTCCGTAATTCTGCGGGAATTGCGTCTGCGTTATTTTTATCAGCCTGCTTAGCCCCGATTCCGGGAAATCCGCGGGCGTGCCGAGTCCGTAAGGCGGCACTATAGGTAAAGGCGAATATAGTTCTTCTCCGTTTATGAAAACACCCGTCGGAAGCGTATCCACGACAACGCCGATATTGTCCCGCCTGTCGAATATCTTCAGAAGTTTTATGTTGTTCGAATTTATTGTCGCCGGTTTTCCAAAATCAGGCAGACTGCTTACCGGCAGATTCTTGTCGACTTCATAAATCTCGTATCCTTGAAAGCGATACGTGTTGTTCTCGGCAGGTGTATGGAAAATTGTATCCTGAACCGCGAAATATTCCGCAATATCGTTCCAGTAAAGATTCATGTCGCAGGTCGTCGACGTCTTCGGCGTTACGCTTTTTGTTACTACCGGCAAAGGCAGAGTCGGAAACGACGCCTTGAAATTCAAATCATATAGCACCTGCGCTGTCCTGTCAAGAACCTTGAGTTTCGTTACCGCGTTCTTGTTGTTGAGTCCCCTCGCCACCATCTGTGATAAAACTATACGCATCGTATCGTTCGCATTAACGTTGAATGTCGGTCCGGCAGTATTGAATATGTATTTCCTGTCTCCGGGAGGGCTTAGAAATGTCGCCACCGTGTCCCCTCCGACGCAATTCTTTATTTTTGCCATATTTACATTTCCGTTGTATCCGTACTCGGTCCATCCTTCAAGGGTTTCGGGATTCCCCGTGTAAACTTTCTTCGTTCTCCCTTTAGTGTACGGGTGGTACCAGGGTGCGCCGTCCTTCTTTATTCCCGATAAATACCTGTACGCTTCAATAGGCAATGAAGGATCAAACTCGCAGGATATTCCTCCTGAACCCGTTCCGGTAAAATATATGAATGACGTCATCCCGAATTGCTTGTATCCTTTCTTAACCACCCTTCTGTTTGAACCGGGCGGATTGTAGTAAACAACCGAATCATTTGTGTTGCCCGTATAATAAAGCGGACTTAGCAAATAATCCATTCCGCATGCCGGTGGGTTCGCGCCATATGAGGGTGAGTTGCCCGTTCCGTCCATGTTATCATAATTATAACAGTAAGACAAATTTGCATTAGTATCGCAGCCGATATAGTCGTCTGTTGCGTCTCCCAGATCAGCGTCGTTCACGAGTCCCATCACAGTGTTGTTCCAGGTCTTCGTGCTCTTATTTATAATCTCATAATAAAAGAATTGCACGTCGTTCAAAGGAAGTGAATACAAAGTATCCCCGTTGTATCCCCACGCAGTAAAATGCATCTCGCAGAACATCGGAGCCGTTCCGCCTGAAAATCCTTCGCTCTGATTGTGCGTTTCGGGAAATCCGTCTGTCATGCAGATGAAAACCGTCTGCGCCGCGTTTACGATGCCCGGCTTATCGATTCCCTGGTCCCATTGTCCGTTTAGGTTCCTGTCAACATACGGCGCCCCGTAAGGAACCATCAGCCCCCAGTTAATATAATCCCACGAGGTCGTATCCGTGCTCGTTACCTTGTACAACTTGAAATTAGTATTTGTTACGGGCACAGGCACTCCTCCGCTGTTGCTTATATAACCCGGAGCGTATTCACCTTTGTATGACGCCGACGCTAATTTTAACACTCCGTCGATGTATGCCCCCATGCTTAAACCAACCGTGAAATCAAAAAATCTGTTTGACCCTTTCGGCCACATTCCGCCGGGCGTGTTGCTCGTGCGTATGTCCTGGTCAAAAATTCCCGTGTTCTGTATCCACGTATCGATGTTGTTCGGGTCAAACCTAATCTGCTCCTGTATGACGCGAGGGAAAAATCCCGGATGCGCGTAATCCATAAAACGAATATCGGGTTTTGATTGTACCAGCCCCGTGAATAAAAAAACTAAAACAGAAATTACCGGAATAATTTTGCTTTTCATGTTATTGGTTTTTGTTTTTTCGAATTATTTTTGAGAATATGAATTGTTCATTCCCGTTAGATAAAACAAATACACATTGATTCAGTATGTCGATTTCACGATACGATTCTCTTCCTGAAATTGAGTCGTTGTATGATGAAAAATGATGTTCTTTGAATTTTCTTTTTTTTATTATTCGACGTGTATA